>CBFGOU010000130.1:0-10110 GCA_965650445.1 uncultured Oxalobacteraceae bacterium
CTCGAAGAGCACGGCGCGGCCGACTGGTTGGTGTTCGCCGCCTCCCGACTTCTCGATGATCAGATCGCCAGACCGAGCGGACCGAGAAGCGACATCGCGCAACCTGAACATCTCGGCCTCCTCGGCCAGCAAGGGCGAGTCGCTGCTCGACACCATCGACAACCTGTCGGCCATGCACGCCGACATGTTCGTGGTGCGCCACTCGCAGTCGGGCGCGCCCTACCTGATCGCCAAGCACCTGATCGACACGCGCCAGTCGCACGTCCACGTGGTCAACGCCGGCGATGGACGGCACGCCCACCCGACCCAGGGCCTGCTGGACATGTACACCATCCGCCACTACAAGCAGGACTTCACCAAGCTGCGCGTGGCCATCGTCGGCGACATCCTGCACAGCCGGGTGGCGCGCTCGGACATCCACGCGCTGACCACCCTGGGCGTGCCGGAAGTGCGCGCCATCGGTCCGCACACCCTGCTGCCGGGCGGGCTGGAACAGATGGGCGTGCGGGTCTTCACCAACATGGATGAAGGCTTGAAGGACGTCGACGTGATCATCATGCTGCGCCTGCAGAACGAGCGCATGAGCGGGGCGCTGCTGCCCTCGGCCCAGGAATACTTCAAGAGCTACGGCCTGACCCCCGAGCGGCTGGCGCTGGCCAAGCCGGATGCGATCGTGATGCACCCGGGGCCGATGAACCGCGGGGTCGAGATCGATTCGGCGGTGGCGGACGGCGCGCAGGCGGTGATCCTGCCGCAGGTGACTTTCGGGATCGCGGTACGCATGGCGGTGATGAGTATTTTGGCAGGGACGCAAGGATGAAATTACATATCAAGAACGGGCGCCTGGTCGACCCGGCAAACGGAGTGGACGCGCTCAAGGATCTGTTCATTGACAACGGCAAGGTGGCGGCCATCGGCAGCGCGCCGGCCGGCTTTAGCGCCGACAGCACCATCGACGCCAGCGGGCTGGTCGTCGCGCCCGGCCTGGTCGACCTGTCGGCGCGCCTGCGCGAGCCGGGTTACGAATACAAGGCCACGCTGAAATCCGAGATGCAGGCGGCCATGCAGGGTGGCGTGACCAGCCTGGTGTGCCCGCCCGACACCGAACCGGTGCTCGACGAACCGGGCCTGGTGGAGATGCTGCGCCACCGCGCCGGCAAACTCAATCAGGCGCGCGTGCATCCGCTGGGCGCGCTGACCACCGGCCTGAAAGGCGAGAAGCTGACCGAGATGGCCGAGCTGACCGATGCCGGCTGCATTGGCTTTTCGCAGGCCGAGGAACCGGTGCTCGACACCACCGTGCTGCTGCGCGCCCTGCAGTACGCCAAGACCTTCGGCTTCACCGTGTGGGTGCGTCCGCAGGATGCGCACATCGGCCGCGGCGGCATCGCCCACGCCGGCCCGCTGGCATCGCGCCTCGGCCTGGCCGGCGTACCGGTGATGAGCGAGACGATCGCGCTGCACACCCTGTTCGAACTGGTGCGCGCCACCGGCGCGCGCGTGCACCTGTGCCGCATGTCGTCGGCGGCCGGCCTGGAGCTGGTGCGCGCGGCCAAGAAGGAAGGCTTGCCGGTCAGCTGCGACGTCGGCGTGCACCACGTGCACATGACCGATGCCGACATCGGCTTCTTCGATTCGAATGCGCGCGTCACGCCGCCGTTTCGCAGCCAGCGCGACCGCGACGCCATCCGCGCCGCTCTGCTGGACGGCACCATCGACGCGGTCTGCTCGGACCACACGCCGGTGGACGACGACGAAAAGCTGCTGCCCTTCGGCGAAGCATCCCCCGGCGCCACCGGCCTGGAGCTGCTGCTGTCGCTGACGCTCAAGTGGGGCGACGAGCAGCGCGCGCCGCTGTCGACGGCGCTCGCGCGCATCACCTGCGACGCCGCCCGCGTGGCCGGCCTGCCGGTCGGACAGCTGGCGGTGGGCGCCGATGCCGACGTCGTGGTATTCGATCCGCACGCGCGCTGGACGGTCGAAGCGTCGGCCCTGGCCAGCCAGGGCAAGCACACGCCCTTCGTGGGGTATGATCTGGCGGGACAGGTACGCACGACCATCGTGGCCGGCCGCGTCGCCTACCAACGCTAATCATCCAGCGTTCCCGCCTGGCGCGGGAACGCCAGCGCTCATTTGAATTTGAATATCAAGCTCGCCTTGCGCCTTGCGCGCGTCCTGCTGCACCTTGTCACGGGTCTCGCCACCTGTGCCGCGGTGTTCCCGTGGCTCGGCCTGGAAGCGCGTAACCGGCGCATCCAGCGCTGGTCGCGCCAGCTGCTTGCCATCTGCGGCATCACGGTCGAACTGGCGCCAGGCGTGGCGGCGCTCGAACACGCCATGATCGTGGCCAATCACGTGTCCTGGCTGGACATTTTCACCATCAACGCGGTGCTGCCCGCGCGCTTCGTCGCCAAGGCCGAGATCCGCGCCTGGCCGGTGCTGGGCTGGCTGGCCGCCCAGGCGGGCACGGTGTTCATCGCGCGCGGCAGCCGGCGCGATCTGCGCCACATCTTCAAAGGGCTGGTGGCCAGTCTCCAGGCGGGCGAGCGGGTGGCTTTTTTTCCCGAAGGGACCACGGCAGCCCAGGGCAGCCTGCTGCCGTTTCACGCCAATCTGTTCGAAGCCGCCATCGACGCGCACTGCGTGGTGCAGCCGTACGCGCTGCGCTATGTGGACGCGCACGGCGCGCTGCATCCGGGTGTCGATTTTATCGGCGACATGAGCTTTGCCGAGAGCATGCTGCGGATACTGTCGGGCGGCGCGATCCGCGCCCGGCTGAGCTGCCTGGAGCCGATCGCCGCCAGCGGCGCCCAGCGGCGCGAGCTGGCCGCGCAGGCCTACCTGGCGATTCAAAAAGAGCTGGGCTAGCGGCCGGGCCGTTTGTATTCGGGGCAGTCGACCTGCAGCAGGCTGCGGTCGTCCAGGCAGACGGCGCTCAGGTGGCCGCCCCACACGCAGCCGCTGTCGAGCGCAATCACGTCGTCGCGCAGCAGCAGGCCGAGCGCGGACCAGTGGCCGAACACCACCGGGGTGCCGGCGCTATGGCGGGCGGGCAGTTCGAACCAGGGCATCAGCGTCGAGCCGGCCGGGGCGGCGGCGCTTTCCTTCTCCTTGAAATCCATGGTGCCGTCGGGCTCGCACAGGCGCATGCGGGTCAGTGCGTTGACGATGCAGCGCAGGCGCGCCATGCCGTGCAGGCTGTCGTCCCAGCGCGCCGGCTCGTTGCCGTACATCTGGGCCAGGAAGTCCTTCCAGGCCGGTCCGCGCAGCGCGCTTTCCACTTCGTGCGCCAGCGCGATGGTGCGCTCGGCGCTCCACTGCGGGGCCACCCCGGCGTGCACCAGCAGGTGGCCTTTTTCCATCAGCGCCATGGGGCGCGCGCGCAGCCAGTCGATCAACTCGTCGCGGTCGGGCGCGGCCAGGATCTCATCGAGGGTGTCGGACCGGGACAGCTTTTGTACCCCGGCGGCCACCGCCAGCAAATGCAGGTCGTGGTTGCCCAGCACCGCCTCGACCTGGCCGCCGCTGGCCGCGGCCAGCCCGCGCACGCGCCGCAGCGCGTCCAGCGAAGCCGGTCCACGGTTAATCAGGTCGCCGACGAAAATGATGCGGGCGGGGCCGGGGCCACCCGCGTCTTGCGCGATGCGCGCGAGCAGCACCTCCGCTTCGTGCGCGCAGCCTTGCAAGTCGCCGATGGCATAGGATTTCATGATGAGCTGATAATACCGTGGTGCGACGGAAAACGTCCTCTATTAAATTCTTTGAGGAGCGTCAGTTTCACATAGAATTGTGTCCTGAACTCCAAAAGGCTGGGCGGGATACTAAATGATTTTAGTCACAGGTGGTGCGGGTTTTATCGGATCCAATTTTGTGCTGGACTGGCTGGCGCAGTCCAGCGAGGCCGTGGTGAATGTCGATAAGCTCACCTATGCCGGCAATGTGCAGAATCTGGCCTCGCTGCAGGGCGATACGCGCCACATTTTTGTGCAGGCCGATATCGTCGAACGCGAACGCATGCTCGAGCTGATGCGGGCGCATCGTCCGCGCGCGATCGTGCATTTTGCCGCCGAGAGCCATGTGGACCGGTCGATTCACGGCCCGGCCGCCTTCATTTCGACCAATATCAACGGTACGTTTGCGCTGCTGGAGGCCGCGCGCGAATACTGGAGCGGCCTGGCGGCGGACGAAAAAGCGGGGTTCCGCTTCCTGCACGTGTCCACCGACGAGGTGTACGGTTCGCTCGGACCAAGTGACGCGCCGTTCAGCGAAACCACGGCGTATGCGCCGAATAGCCCATACTCGGCCTCGAAAGCCGCTTCCGACCACCTGGTGCGGGCCTACCACCACACCTACGGTTTTCCCACGCTGACGACCAATTGCTCGAACAATTACGGGCCGTTTCACTTCCCCGAGAAGCTCATTCCACTGGTCATTTCGAATGCGCTGGATGGCAAACCGCTGCCCATTTACGGCGACGGCATGCAGGTGCGCGACTGGCTGTACGTCAGCGACCATTGCGCCGCGATCCGGCGCGTGCTGGAAGCCGGGCGGGTGGGCGAGGTGTACAACGTGGGCGGCTGGAATGAAATGGCCAATCTCGAGGTGGTGCACACCTTGTGCGATATTCTCGACCGCGAGGCGCCGAAAGCGGACGGCAGTTACCGCGACCAGATCACCTATGTCACCGACCGGCCCGGCCACGATCGCCGCTATGCGATCGATGCGCGCAAACTCGAGCGCGAGCTGGGCTGGAAACCGGCCGAAACTTTTGCGAGTGGTATCCACAAGACCGTGCGTTGGTATCTGACCCATCAGGATTGGGTGGCCAACGTGCGTTCCGGTGCTTATCTTACGTGGGTCAATCAAAACTACGATAACCGGGGAGCGTAATCATGGCGCAACGCAAGGGCATTATCCTGGCAGGCGGATCGGGCACGCGCCTGTATCCGATCACCATGGCCGTATCGAAGCAGCTGCTGCCGATCTACGACAAGCCCATGATTTATTATCCGCTGACCACCCTGATGCTGGCCGGCATCCGCGAGATCCTGATTATCTCGACCCCGCAGGACACGCCGCGCTTTCGCGAACTGCTGGGCGATGGCAGCCAGTGGGGCATTGCCCTGTCGTACGCGGTACAGCCGTCGCCGGACGGGCTGGCGCAGGCGTTTATCATCGGCCGCGAATTTGTCGGGGACAACCCTTCGGCGCTGATCCTGGGCGATAACATCTATTATGGCCATGGGCTCGACATCAAACTCAATGCCGCCAATGCGCGCACCGAGGGCGCCACGGTATTCGCCTATCACGTGCTCGATCCGGAACGCTACGGGGTGGTGGAATTCGGCCCCGACCAGCAAGCCGTGTCGATCGAAGAAAAACCGCTGCGGCCGAAATCGAATTATGCCGTGACCGGACTTTATTTCTATGACCAGCAAGTCTGCGATATCGCCGCGTCGATCAAGCCGTCGGCGCGCGGCGAACTGGAAATCACCGATGTTAACCGGACCTATCTGGAAGCCGGCTCTTTGTCGGTGCAGGTGATGGGGCGCGGCATGGCCTGGCTCGACACCGGCACCCATGAATCGCTGATGGATGCCTCCCAATTTATCGGTACAATCGAAAAACGCCAGGGATTGAAAGTGGCGGTGCCGGAAGAAATTGCCTACCGTAAGGGCTACATCGATGGGGCCGCGCTGGAAAAACTGGCTGCTCCTTTGATAAAAAATGGCTACGGTCAATACCTGCTGCAGGTATTGCAGGACAAGGTATTTTGATGAAAGTCACACCCACCGCCATTCCCGAAGTATTGCTGCTCGACCCGCAAGTGTATGGCGACGACCGCGGCTTTTTCTTCGAAAGCTACAATGCCCGCAAATTCGAGTCGCTGACCGGGATTGCAACCAGTTTCGTGCAGGACAATCATTCCAAATCGGCGCGCAATGTCTTGCGCGGCCTGCATTACCAGATCAAACAGCCGCAGGGCAAGCTGGTGCGTGTCCTTGCCGGCGCGATCTTCGATGTGGTGGTCGACCTGCGCGCGTCCTCGCCGTTTTTCGGCCGCTGGGTCGGCGCCGAACTGTCGGCGGAGAACCGCCTCCAGATGTGGGTGCCGCCCGGGTTCGCGCACGGTTTCGTGGTCACCAGCGAGAGCGCCGAATGCCTGTACAAGACCACCGACTACTGGGCGCCGGAACATGAGCGTGCCCTGCTGTGGAACGATCCGGCGCTGGCGATCGACTGGCCGCTCAGCGGCCCGCCCATGCTGTCGGTCAAGGACAGCACCGGCGTGCTGCTGGCCGATGCCGAGGTATTCCGGTGAAAATCCTGCTGACCGGTGCCACCGGCCAGATCGGCTATGAGCTCGAACGCAGCCTGCAAGGCTTGGGCGAAGTGATTGCGCCCGGCCGTGCGCAGCTGGACTTGAGCAAGCTCGACCAGGTGCGCGCGGTGCTGCGCGCGGTGCGCCCCGACCTGATCGTCAATCCGGCCGCCTACACGGCCGTGGACCAGGCCGAGGCCGAGCCGGCGCTGGCCCAGCGCATCAATGCCGAAGCGCCGGCCCTGATGGCGGCCGAGGCAAGGCTGCTGGGCGCGGCGATGGTGCATTACTCGACCGATTACGTGTTCGACGGCACCAAGACCGGCGCCTACACCGAGAGCGACTCGCCCAATCCGCTCAATATCTACGGACGCAGCAAGCTGGCCGGGGAGGAGGGCGTGCGCGCAGCCGGCATCGACCACTTGATCCTGCGCACCAGCTGGGTGTACGGCATGCGCGGGAAAAACTTTTTGCTGACCATGTTGACGCTGGGGCGGGAGCGCGAGGAGTTGCGCATCGTCAGCGACCAGCACGGCGCGCCGACCTGGAGCCGCACGGTGGCCGATAGCACCGCCTTGCTGCTGGGACAGGCCCGTGCCCAGGGACCTGCGTGGTGGAAACGCCACAGCGGCGTGTACCACCTGAGCAGCCAGGGCGAGACCACCTGGTGCGGCTTTACCGAAGCCATCGTCGCGCAAGCCGGCCTGCCGTGCCGCGTGACCCCCATAAGCAGCGACCAGTATCCGGTGGCGGCCATGCGGCCGCGCAATTCGGTGCTCGATTCCGGAAAATTGCGCGCCCTGTGCAACCTTCCCGAATGGCAGCAGGCACTGGCCTTGTGCCTGGCGTGACACTTTTACGATAAGTTCGCTTCGCGTAATCCGGTACAATCACGGATTACGCTTTTAACACTGCCTGTTTTGCAAGGGATGCGGCCTTGTTTTTGCCTGCGCGCCTTGCCGCGCGGCGCCGCAATCCGCCCGTTCCGCCTACTACCAAAATCAATGTTTTCATTCCTCGTGAGTTTCGTTGCGTCTGCCTTGATGACCCTGCTCGTCATCAAGCAGGTCAAACTGCACGGCCCCGCCCTCGATAGCAATTTTATCGGCGTCCAGAAAGTGCATTCGCATGCGGTGGCCCGCATCGGCGGCATGCCGATATTCGCCGCCGTCCTGCTCAGCGCCGCCATTACCGTATGGCGGGTGCCGGCCATGTTCCAATGGATGGGGGCATTACTGATGTGCTCGCTATTTGCCTTCATTGGCGGGATCGCGGAAGACTATACGGGAAATGTCAGCGCATTACGGCGGCTGGTGTTGACAATGGCGGCCGCTTTGCTCGGTTACCTGCTGCTGGATGCAAAAATCGGCCGCATCGATATTCCCTATAGCAGCTGGCAAATCGATTCGGGCTGGATTGCGCTGCCGCTGACGGTGCTGGCGGTGGCCGGTATTGCCAATGCTGTCAACATTATCGATGGATTCAATGGCCTGGCCAGCGTGGTGACGATCTGCATGCTCATTTCGCTGGCCTATGTCGCGGCCCAGGTCGGCGATGTGTTTGTGCTGGTGTCGGCCCTGATGGTGGCCGGCGCCACCGCCGGCTTCCTGATATGGAACTATCCGATCGCCCTGATTTTCCTCGGCGATGGGGGCGCATATTTTATCGGCTTTATGCTGGGCGAGCTGGCATTAATGCTGGTCATGCGGCATGAGCAGGTATCGACCTGGTACGCCGCCTTGCTGTTGATCTATCCCGCCTTCGAAACCGTATTTTCCGCCTACCGGCGCCTGTTCCTGCGCGGGAAGTCGCCCGCTATGCCCGATGGAATTCACTTGCACAGCCTGGTTTTCCGACGTATTGTTCAATGGGCGGTCGGGCCAAAAGAAGCACGCGCACTGATGAAGCGTAATTCCATGACCTCGCCCTATCTGTGGCTGTTTTCCCTGATGGCGGTTATCCCGGCCACGCTGTTTTGGCGGAACACCGGGATATTGATTTGCTTCTGCTTATTGTTCGTGGTCAGTTATGTCTGGCTGTATGCGCGTATTGTGCGTTTCAAGTCACCGCGCTGGCTCATTTTGCACAAGAAAAACCGGCACTGACCCGCAAATGTAGTATATTGCGACAATTGGTGAGAATTCACTTATTTTGTTTCAACTACCTTTTTGAGGAACGATGATGGATCTGTCAAATATGTCTCTTGGTGATCTGCGCAACCTGCAGGATCAAATCAAACAGGAAATGAAAAAACGCGAGCACCAGGAAGTAGCGAAAGCGCGTGAACAGATTCTGGCCATTGCCCAAAGCGTCGGGGTTCCGTTAAAAGACCTGATCGCCACTGGCGCGCGCGGCGCCAAGACCGGTACCGTGGCAGTTCGTTACCGCAATCCCGACAATGCCGCCCAGCAATGGACTGGCCGTGGGCGCCAGCCGAAATGGGTCAAGGAATGGGTCGACGGCGGCAAGTCGCTCGACAAGCTGCGCGTATAAGCGCCAGCGCCAGGGGACCTCGAAAATTGCGCCGCGCAGTAGGTGTTTCGAGGACCCCGGTAATACCTCCGCGCTAGCGGCCAGGCAAACAGGCCTGCATTTCCCAACGGCCCGGCTTGCCGCTACAATATCACCCGATGCATTTTTGCTCGGTGTCTGTTTGATTTTCCCGACGTTTGCCCAGACTGTCCGCCAGGAGTACGCCTGCGCCGCGGCTTTTCCCACTTCACCCATTTTCAGGTCCCTATGCTTGCTCTGTCCAAATCGATCTTCAAGGCCTACGATATTCGTGGCGTCATCGGCAGCACCCTGGATGCCGGCGTCGCCCGCCGGATCGGCCATGCGTTCGGCATGGCGGCGCTGGCCAAGGGCGAACGCAAGGTCGTGATCGGGCGCGACGGCCGCCTGTCCGGCCCGGAACTGGCTGCGGCGCTGGCGCAAGGCTTGCAGGCGGCGGGCGTGGACGTGATCGACCTGGGCCTGGTGGCCACCCCGATGGTGTATTTCGCCACCCACGAGCTGGGCGCGACCTCGGGCATCATGGTCACCGGCAGCCACAACCCGCCCAACTACAACGGCTTCAAGATGGTGCTGGCCGGCGAAGCGATCCACGGCGAGACCATCCAGGCGCTGTACCGCAGCATCGAAGCGCATGACGGCAGCAGCGCCGCCACGCCGGGCAGCTACAGCACCCACGACATCCGCGCGGCCTACCTGCAGCGCATCATCGGCGACGTCAGGATCGCCCGCCCGATCAAGGTGGCGGTCGACTGCGGCAACGGCGTGGCCGGCGCATTCGCGGGCGACCTGTTCCGCGGGATGGGCTGCGAGGTGATCGAACTGTTCTGCGAAGTCGACGGCACCTTCCCGAACCACCATCCTGATCCGGCCCACCCGGAAAACCTGCAGGACCTGATCGCCTGCCTGCGCGAGAGCGACGCCGAAATCGGCCTGGCCTTCGACGGCGACGGCGACCGCCTGGGCGTGGTCACCAAGGATGGCCAGATCATTTATCCAGACCGCCAGATGATGCTGTTCGCCGCCGACGTCCTGTCGCGCAACCCCGGCGCGCAGATCCTGTACGACGTCAAGTGCACGCGCCATCTGGCGCCCTACATCGCCAGGCACGGCGGCCAGCCGCTGATGTGGAAGACCGGCCACTCGCTGGTCAAGGCCAAGCTGCGCGAGACCGGCGCCCCGCTGGGCGGCGAAATGAGCGGCCATATCTTCTTCAAGGACCGCTGGTACGGCTTCGACGACGGCCTGTACTCGGGCGCGCGCCTGCTCGAACTGCT
>CBFGOU010000131.1:0-10086 GCA_965650445.1 uncultured Oxalobacteraceae bacterium
CGCTCATGTTGGGGGCGAACATCACGGCGGTTTTCTCGCCGGCGGCGCGGATCGCAGCCTTGCCGGCGTCGTCGAAACCGGTGGTGCCGACGATCAGTTTGACGCCATGCTCGGCGCAATAGGCCGCGTGCGCCAGCGTGCCTTCCGGACGGGTGAAATCGATCAGCACGTCGGCGTTGGCCAGGCCCTTGGCGAAATCGGATTCGATCACCACGCCGGTCAGCTTGCCGGTGGCGGCGCCGGCATCCATGCCGATGGCGGGCGAGCCGTCACGATCGAGCGCGCCGGCCAGCACCATGTCGTCGGCCTCGGCGATCGCCTCGATCAGCATCCGTCCCATGCGCCCGCTGGCGCCCGCTACCGCAATCTTCAGTTGAGTCATATGTGTTACTGGTTTTATTTGTTGATCGAAATGCTGGCTGCGCCGGCCTCGTCCTTCTTGGGGGTGGCCGCCGCGGTCGCGGTCGACTTGCCGGCGATGCGCTCGATGTATTCACGCTCGGTCGGCAGATTGCCGCCATCGATGCGCTCGACCTTGTCGTCCTTGAAGAACACGGCGACGCGGCTGGAAGTCAGTTCGCCGTTGCCGCGCGCCAGGTAGAAGGGATAATCCCAGCGGTTTTCATGGAATACGTCCATCAGCAGCGGCGTGCCGAGAATGAAGCGGACCTGTTCGCGGGTCTGGCCGACTTTCAGCTGGGCCAGCATTTCCTGCGAGACGAAGTTGCCCTGCTGAATGTCCGGACGATAGGGCGAGAAGAACCACAGGAACTTCTGCAGCTTGCTGGCCTGCACCGTTTGCGCCCCCGCATTGGCAGCGGCCGCGGCCTTGCTGGCATCGTCCGGCGCGCTGGTGATGGCGGCCGGCGCGGCCTGTTTGGCCTGGGGGTGGAACAGCGAGCAGCCCGACAGCGTCAGGGCCGCACACAGCGCGGCAACGGGCAAAACAGCAGTCTTAACACGCATAGAGACCTCAATTTCGTTGAACGGGAAGCTAGGCACCCCCGTCTAAAACGCATATGATAAAGCACTACGCCAATCTAAGAGCAAAACATGAGTAACAGCCCAAGCGATCTGAAGGCCAGCGGCCTGAAAGCGACCCTGCCCCGCCTGAAAATTCTGGAGATTTTTCAAAACAGCGAGGTGCGCCACCTCACCGCCGAAGACGTCTACAAGATCCTGCTGGCCGAAAACATGGACGTGGGCCTGGCCACCGTGTACCGCGTGCTGACCCAGTTCGAACAGGCCGGCTTACTGCACCGCAACCATTTCGAAACCGGCAAGGCGATTTTTGAATTGAACGCCGGCACCCACCACGACCATCTGGTCTGCCTCGATTGCGGCCGGGTGGAAGAATTCGTCGATGAAGAAATCGAAGCGCGCCAGCACCGTGTCGCCGACGAGCGCGGCTTCAGGATCGCCGAGCATGCGCTGGCGATCTACGGCAACTGCATCAAGCCGGCCTGCCCGCACCGCAATAACTAGCGGACCTCGACAAACCTGCTGCGCGGCTTACAATCGCCCTGCGCTACTCGAACGACACTTGCGCCGCGCGCTACGGTTGTTCGAGCCCCCTCAAGTATGGCTGAGCGCGTTCGACAATAGCTTGGCCGTAATGTCCACAATCGGAATCACGCGCTCGTACGCCATCCGGGTCGGGCCGATCACGCCCAGGGTGCCGACGATGGTGCCGTTGACCTCGTAGGGCGATGTGACCACGCTCATTTCATCCATCGGCACCAGGTTCGATTCCCCGCCGATGAAGATCTGCACCCCGCTGGCCTTGCTGGACACGTCCAGCAGCTGCATCAGGCTGGTCTTTTGTTCGAACATGTCGAACATCTGGCGCAGCGAACTCATATTCGACGACAGGTCGCTCACGCTCAGCAGATTGCGCTCGCCGGCGATAACCATGTGGTCCTGGTCGGCCATCGCCTCGCTGCCGGCCTCGACGGCGGCCTGCATCAGCCGCCCCATGTCGTCGCGCAGCTGGCGCAATTCGCCGGCCACGCGCCGGCGCACGTCGTCGAAGGACAGGCCGCCGTAATTCTGGTTGATGTAGTTGGCCGACTGGATCAGTTGCGCCGGCGTGTAGTCGACGTCGGTGAGCAGCAGGCGGTTTTGCACGTCGCCGCGCGGGTCGACGATGACCAGCAGGATGCGCTTTTCCGACAGGCGCAGAAATTCGATCTGCTGGAACACCGATTCGCGCCGCGGGCTGGTCACCACGCCGGCGAACTGCGACAGCGAGGACAGCATCTGGGCCGCGTTGGAGATGAGCTTTTGCGGCTGCTGGGCCTGCAGGCGCATGCGCGCTTCCACGCTCGATTCGTCGAGCTGCTGCACCGTCAGCAGGGTGTCGACGAAGATGCGGTAGCCGCGCGGGGTGGGAATGCGGCCGGCCGAGGTGTGCGGGCTGGCCACATAGCCCATTTCTTCCAGGTCAGCCATGATGTTGCGGATGGTGGCCGGCGACAGGTCGAGTCCGGAAATCTTCGACAGCGCGCGCGAGCCGACCGGCTGGCCGTCGGCGATATACCGTTCGACCAATGCTTTCAGCAGGGTTTGTGCACGAGGTTCGAGTTTCATGATGATGATAGCCAGACGCAAAGGCGGATGTGCTTATTATGCCCGTTCGCGCGCACGCCGTGCATAAAGGCGCGGCCCGAGCGTCACTTACCCATGTTCTTTGCTCAACCAGTCGAGCAATTCGTCGAAATCGCCGACGATGGCATCGGGCACGACCTGGTGTTCCAGATGGGCCTGGCTAGCGTGCCGGTTCAGCCAGACGGCGCGCAAGCCGGCCTGCTGGGCGCCGCGCACGTCGAGCAGCACGTCGTCGCCCACATACACCGCGTCTTGCGGCGCCACGCCCAGCTGCTGGCAGGCGGCATGGAAAATGGCCGCGTCCGGCTTGGCGCAGCCGAGCTGATGGGCAGCGACCGATACCTTGAAGTGGTGCGACAGGCCGATTGCCTGCAAGTCCGCGTTGCCGTTGGAAATCGAGCCGATCAGGACGCGCCCTTTCAGGCGCAGCAGGCCCGGCAACACATCGTCATAGGGAATCACGGCATTGCGGGCGGCGAAAAACTGCACCATGGCCTGCTCGACCTTGTCGCTGTCCTCGCCGGCCTGCTCGAAGGCCGAGAGCAGCCCGGCGCGGCGCAGCGCGCCCAGGTCGAACTGGAATTCAGGCTGCTGGGCCAGCAGGGCCAGGCGCGCCTGGCGCAGGTTATCGATGGTAAAGCGTTCGGTCACGCGCGGCGCATTGCTACTGAGCCATTCGTGCAAACGCTGTTCCGCCTGGCGGATGACCGGTTCGATCGGCCACAGGGTGTCGTCGAGATCGAACAGGATCGCTTTGGGCCAGGCACGGCGCGTCGTTGTCATAGTCATCGTTTTAAATGGGAAGTACGCAATGAAAAAGGAGCGCGAGGGGAAGTGGGCTGCCGCAGGGCGCGACCGGTTGCTTCAGCATAACTACGCGGATCGGGAAAATCAATCTCGGCAGCGCTCAGGGTGGCGCCGATTACACGCTGATACAAGCGCAATCGTCCGTGGGGTTGCCAAATGCACTAAAATGACGGCCATTCTGCGCGTCTCGGGCGCCGGCGTCAGCCTTGCCCACCATCCCGTTTTGGAGAAAGTATGAAAAACCTGTTTTTGCGCTCGGGCGCCGCGCTCGCATGCGCACTGAGCCTGGCCGCGTGCGGCGGCGACCACAACAATCTTCAGCTCGGCGGCGTCGTGTACGGCCTGACCAAACCGGGCCTGATTCTTAAGAACAATAACGGCACGCCACTGACGATAGACGGTAATTCGACCGGGACGGGCATCCCCTTCGCTTTTCCCGACCTGGTCGGCAACGACGAGAGTTTCGATGTGGAGGCCACACCGCCGGAAGGCACCACCTGCAGCGGCCTGTACAACAAAGGCAAGACCGGCGCCTACAGCATCACCAATATCCAGTTCAACTGCTCCAACATCCCGCAGGAATTGTCGGGCACGGTCAATGGCCTGACCGGCACTGGGCTGATCCTCAATAATGGCGGCGAGCAGGTCAAGGTGGCTCCGGGCAACGGCCCGGTCAGTTTCACCTTTGCCACCCGGGATAGCGCCGGCAACATCACGGTCGGCGCGGTCGGCCAGGGCGAACCGTTCGGCGTGACCGTGCTGCAGCAACCCACCAATCAAACTTGCACCGTCGCCAACGGCACCGGCGTCATGGCCAAAGGCTACGGCGGCGTGATCGTCACCTGCCAGCCTGCTTAGACAACTTTTCTGGAGAAGCCATGAAGTCATTCATTACCCGCCCGGCCCTGCTGCTGGCGCTTGCGCTGGGCCTGGCCGGCTGCGGCGGCAAAGCCAAGTTCACTGTCGGTGGAACGGTCACCGGCCTGCAGTATCCCGGCCTGACCCTGATTAACGGTGGCGAGACCCTGGCGGTGTCTCCCGCCGCTGGCGCCACGGCCGCCACCGTCATCAACTACAGCTTTCCCAAGCAGATCGATTACGGCGAGGCCTATAACGTCGGGTTCGGCTCGCTGCCGGCCCACCAGACTTGCTCCTATGGCACGCTGGCCAGACCGTCCGACACCGCCGGGCGCCTGGCCAGCATCGACATCCCGATTGTCTGCTCGCTGATCGTCAAATCCGTGGTGGTGACCGTGACTGGGGCGCCAACCGGGCTGGTCCTGACCAACGGCTCGAGCGGCACCGCAACCGTCACCGCGACGGACGCCACGACCACCACCTCGTTCGGCGTGCCATACGGCAACAGCTACGGCATCACCGTGCTGACCCAGCCGACCGATGGCAAAACCTGTACCGTCAGCAACGGCGTGGGCGTGATGGGCGACGATGACATCACAGATACTGTGACGGTGGCTTGCGTTTAAGAGATATCCCGGAGGGTGATGATCGGTATCATAAAGATAAATTTGATTGATATGCTGTGCCGCAGCATAATGAACCCGTCTCCTCCAACTCTCCTGAAAATGGATTTGGATTTAAGCCCGCCACGTGCGGGCTTTTTTTTATCCCGCTACGCCTTATCCATTTTATTAATAACACTTATTTAAAATATAAATTGGCCTTATATGCTGTGTCGCAGCATAATGCACCTGTCTCCTCCAACTCTCCTCAGAAGGAATTGGATTTGGCCCGCCAAGCGCGGGCCTTTTTTTTGTCCAATCAGCTCATCTTGACGCTCGATGCCTCGGCGGTGAAATAACCCACCGCCGCCCCGAAACCATCCTTGTAATTGGCGCGGATCAGCGGATCGAGCGTGGCCTGCACCTTGCTGTGCAGCGCGGACCAGTCGCCCGCGTGCTGGAAGTTGCTCATGATGTAAGTCCAGCCGTTCAGATCATCCACCACGTCCAGCCCGGTCGCCTCGGCACCGGCCGGCATGGTCGCCAGCCGGGTCAGGGCCTTGGTATCGATGTTGTATGCCCACAGCATATTGTTGACGTGCGTGCCGCTGTCTTCGCCAATGAACAGGGTGCGCATCTTTTCCGAAAACTTCAGGTTGTCGGGGTTGGCGATCTTGTCCGGATTGGCCAGGTTGCCGAGCGCGTCGGCCGCGGCCAGGTCTTCGCCCACCAGCAGCATGCGGGTCCGGGCCGGCATCCAGGCGCTGTCGATGGCGCCGCCGGCGGTATCCGTCAGGCCTCCAGAGAGCGTATGCGCCAGCACGCCGCCGGCCGCCAGCGCCTTGTCGACCGTGATGTTGACCGACTCGCGCCAGGCCGCGTTGTTGCGCACCATCGAGCCCTGAATGTTCTGCAGCGCCGAGTAGGCGGTCTTGTCCTTGATATTGACCGTGGTGCCTTCCAGTTTGGTGAAGCCCATGCTGGCGCCGACCACATTGGCATAGCGGTGCGTCTCGAGGAAGGCGGCGGCTTTCTCCATGCCCGGCTTGAGCCTGATCCAGCTGGCCTTGCCGTCCAGGTAGACCTTGGTATAGGTGGCGTCGAGCGGATCGGCGCTGCTGACGGCGAAAATATCGGCCGGCTTGACCGTATCGGCCAGCGCCTCGATCTCGGCGCTGGTGGCGTGTCCCAGCTTGATCCACGACAGCGGCGCGCCGGCGGCGGCCGGGTCGAGCGAAAAGCCGGCGCCGAGTTTGGCGACGTACAGCGTGCCGGCCGACAGGTCCTTCTCCTTGTCGGCCACGAACACGAACAGGCCGCCGTTGGTGTAGTCGTCGCCCATCAGTACGGTGCGGCTGTCCGGCATGACCTGGATCAGCTCGTGCGAGATGCGGCCCAGGCAGTAGTGCTTCTTGATGCTGCCGGTGCCGTCCGGGTTCACCGTCACTTCCGGCAGGTGGCCGTAGTGATAGGGATTGGCGGCGGTCTCGCTGCCGAACAGGTTCTTGCTGAAGGCCTTGAACTGCGCGTTGCTGGCGGCGCTGAACGCATCCGGCTCGTACTCTTCGCTCGACAGGTGGGTATTCCACGGCGACCGGCTGGCGCCGCAGGTGATCCACAGGCCGTGCGCCGGCGCGGTATCGACGTTGTGGTACTTCACCAGCGACAGCTTGCCGGTGCCCTGGTCCTGGTCCAGGGTCAGGATCGCGATGGGCGAGGGCAGCAGGCCGTACATGCTGGCGGCAACCTGGTTGCGGGTGGTGTACTCGAACTGCACCACCGCGAACGCGGCCTTGCCTTTCAGCCCGGTGACGCTCGGGTTGGGCAGATTGATCAGCGAGGTACCGTCGGGCGCGTCGGAAAAGAACTGGCGCTCCTTGCCGGCCAGCGAGCGGTCGATGATGGGCTGGTTGTTGATGTCGTAGTAGCCGCCGGCCAGCAGCTTGCCGCCCTTGCCGTCGTCGACCATGTCGCCGGTAATGAAGAACGGCTGGTAGGCCAGCTTGTAGGCTTTTTGCGAGTTGTCGCTGAAGTTCACCATCAGCTGCGAAGTGACCGTGGTGGTGGCCATCGCGGCCGGATTGGACAGGCTCGGCGCGGCGCTGGCCGCAAAGCTGGTGGACAGGTACTGCGGCGCAGGCGCGGCGCTGTCGCCGCCGCAAGCGCTCAGCAGCGAGCCGATGCTGAAGGAAGCGCCCAGCGGCAGCAGCGGTGCGCCCGTGAGCAGTTTAAGCGCCTTGCGGCGTGCGTGTTGGATCGGTTGAGCCATCGTGATTTCCAGTGCGGGAGGGTTGGTCGGTGCGACCCGCGAATTGTAGAAATCAAATGTGACGGCTTGATGAAAAGCTAACTGTCCTTCAGGTTGGCCAGCGCCACGTATTGTTCCAGGCTGACGGTCTCGGGCCGCATGCCCGGATCGATGCCCGCTTCGACCAGCTGCGCTTCGGTAAACATGCCGGCCACGCAGTTGCGGATCACCTTGCGGCGCTGCGAGAAGGCTTTCAGCACCACCGCCTCCAGACGGGCGCCGTCGCAGGCCAGCGGGCGCGCGGTCGGCACCATGCGCACGATGGCCGAATCGACCTGCGGCGGCGGGTCGAAGGCACTGGGCGGCACCACGAACAGCAGCGCCATGTCGTAGCGCCACTGCAGCATCACCGACAGGCGCCCGTAGGCTTTGCTGCCCGGCGCGGCGACCATGCGCTCGACCACTTCCTTTTGCAGCATGAAGTGCTGGTCCTCGACCAGGTGGGCGAATTCGGCCAGGTGAAACAGCAGCGGGCTGGAGATGTTGTAGGGCAGGTTGCCCACCACCCGCAGCTTGCCGCCTGCGGCCACCGGGATGGCGCCGAAATCGAACTTGAGCGCGTCGCCCGAATGGACCGTCAGCTTGTCCTTCGGGAAGCGCTGTTCCAGCCGCGTGACCAGGTCGCGGTCCAGCTCCACCACATGCATGTGCGGCAGGTGGTGCAGCAGCAGCGCCGTCATGGCCGCCAGCCCGGGCCCGATCTCGACCATGGTTTGCCCGGCCTGGGGGCCGATGGCGTCGATGATCTGGTCGAGGACGTATTTATCGGTCAGAAAATTCTGGCCGAAGCGTTTGCGGGCTACGTGTTTCATGAGGCTTTCAGGAGGTCTTGGAGGTGTTCACCATCCGCAGCGCGCTGTGGATGGCTTGCTCCATGCTGGAGCAGTCGGCGTGGCCGAGGCCTTGCGCGGCCAGGTCGAGCGCGGTGCCGTGATCGACCGACGTGCGGATCAGCGGCAGCCCCAGCGTGATGTTCACGCCGCGCCCAAAAGTGGCGTGCTTGAGCACCGGCAGGCCCTGGTCGTGGTACATGGCCAGCACGCAGTCGGCGTCCTGCAGATACTTGGGCTGGAACAGGGTGTCGGCCGGATACGGTCCGCGCGCGTCGATGCCGCGTGCGCGCGCGGCCGCCAGGGCCGGCTCGATGACGTCGATTTCCTCGCGTCCCAGGTAGCCGTTTTCGCCGGCATGGGGATTCAAGCCCGTGACCAGGATGCGCGGCGCGGCGATACCGAACTTGCGCTTGAGGTCATGGTCGATGATGTCGAGCACGCGCGCCAGCAAAGGCGCGTCGATGGCATCGGCCACCGCGCGCAGCGGCAAGTGGGTGGTGGCCAGCGCAACCCGCAGCGCAGGCTCGCCGCCGGCCAGCATCATCACCACTTGCGGCGTGGCGGTTTTCTCGGCCAGGTATTCGGTGTGGCCCGAGAAGGCCACGCCGGCATCGTTGATGGCGCTCTTTTGCAGCGGTGCGGTGACGATGGCCTGGAACCAGCCGGCCCGGACGCCTTCGAGGGCCAGGTCGAGCGTGGCCAGTACCGCGCGGCCGTTATTGGCGTCGAGCGTACCCGGCACCACATGGGCCGCCAGCGGCACATCGATCACAGCCAGGCGCTGCGCGCCGAAATGCGGCAGGCCGCCGTTGCGCAAGGCCTGCACCGACAGCGCCGCCAGGCGGATATCGGGGTCGATCAGGCTGGCCGTGAGCGCCAGGAAGGCGGCGTCGCCGACCAGCACGCAGTTGGCCTGCCCGCGCAGCGCCCAGGCCGCGCGGATCGAGATTTCCGGTCCGATCCCGGCCGGCTCGCCGGTAGTGATGGCGATGGCCGGTCGCATCTTATTTGTCGTCCCTGAACTCGACGTAGGCGCGGTCGCGCACCTGGCGCGCCCAGTCTTCGGTCGCTTCGACCAGCTTGCGCTCGCGGATCGCATTGCGCGCGGCATTGCGCTGGCGCTCCTTGGACAGGTCGTCGCTCTTGCGTTCCATCACTTCGATCAGGTGGTAGCCATACGGGGTTTCGATGACCCCGCTCACCTCGCCCGGCTTGAGATTGTTCATCGCGGTCTCGAATTCCGGCACGGTATCGCCGGGGAACAGCCAACCCAGGTCGCCCCCCTTGCTGGCCGAACCGTCGTTGGAGAACAGGCGCGCCAGTTCCTCGAACTTGGCGGCCTTGTTATCCAGGCGTTCCTTCAATTCGGTCAGCTTGCGTTTGGCCTGGTCGGCCGTCATGGTCGGCGTGACCTTGAGCAGGATGTGGCGCGCGTGGGTCTGCTGCACCAGGTTCTTTTCCTTGTTCTCGGCGGCGGTGCGGCGGTCCGTCAGCTTGAGGATGTGAAAGCCGGTCGCACTCTTGATGATCTGCGTGACCTGGCCCGGCTTGAGCTTGCCGAGCGCCTCGGCGAAGATCGGCGGCAGGGTATTGGACGGGCGCCAGCCCACTTCGCCGCCCTTGAGCGCGTCCGGCGCGTCCGAATAGGTGGCGGCGATCTTGGCAAAGTCGCCGCCGGTGCGCAGCTGGCGCATCACTTCGTCGGCACGCGCCTTGCGCGCGGCGATCTGCTCGGGCGAGGCGTTTTCCGGGATGCGCACCATGATCTGCGAAATGTTCAACTCGACCTGTTCGGATGCGGCAGCCTTCTCGGCGGCCAGGAAGGTATCGACCTCGGCGTCGGAAATCTGGATCTTGTTGTCGACTTCATGCTCGCGCAGGCGCTGCATCATGATCTCGTTGCGGATCTCTTCGCGGAAGGAAGCGAAGGTCACGCCGCTTTTCTCGAGCTGGTTGCGCAGCTCCTGCACGCTCATCTTTTGCTGCTCGGCGATGCGGCCGATGGCGCGGTCGAGCGTCTGGTCGTCGATCTTGACGCCCATTTCCTTGGCCAGCTGGGCCTGGGCGCGGT
>CBFGOU010000132.1:0-10077 GCA_965650445.1 uncultured Oxalobacteraceae bacterium
CTTTGACGATGCAGATTATCTTCTTCGGCGCGCTGCTGTCGGCCATCAAGAGCACCTCGTCGGCGACCCTGCTGGCGCCCTCGACCAGTTTTGTGGAAAACATTCTCAAGCACCTGCGCCCCGGCATGACCGACCGCCAGCAACTGTTCGCGGTGCGCTGCTCGATCGTGGTGTTCGCCGCCTCGGTGCTGGCCTATGCCATCGCCATGAAGGGCACCTCGATCTACGAGCTGGTATCGACCGCCTACCAGGTCACGCTGGTGGCCGCTTTCGTGCCGCTGGTGATGGGCATGTACTGGGAGCGCGCCACCACCCAGGGCGCCATCGTGTCGATCGCGTTCGGGCTGGTGGTGTGGATCGTTTATTTTCCGCAAATCAGCACGCTGGGCGAAAGTTTCCCTGGCCAGCTGGCCGGGCTGATTGCCGCTTTCGCCGGCATGGTGGCCGGCTCGCTGGCGCCGCAAGTGTTGAAGAACCGCAAAGAAATCTAGTCCACCCAGCCGCGCTGGCGCAGTTCGGCCAGCGTGGCGTCCAGGCAGAAGCGTATTCTGCCGACCATCTCGTCGATGTCCGCGCGCGTCATCACCAGCGGTGGCGCGATGATCATGCGCTCTCCCACGGCGCGCATGATCATGCCGTTATTGAACATGTGCGCGCGGCAAATCATCCCGACCTGCTGATACGGGCTGAAAAATTCGCAGCCGTGGATGCTGGCGCCCTTGCGCTTGACCAGATTTAATCCGGCCACGAAGCCCAGGCTGTCGGCATACCCGACCAGCGGATGGTCGGCCAGGGTGGCGAATTTCATTTTCAGATACGGCCCGGTGTCCAGCGCCACCTTTTGCACGATCTGCTCGTCCCGCAGGATGCGGATGTTTTCCAGCGCCGCCGCACAGGCCACCGGATGGCCGGAATAGGTGAAGCCGTGGTTGAACTCGCCGCCCTTCTCGGTCAGCACGCGCGCCACGCGGTCGCCCACCAGCACGCCGCCCAGCGGCACATAGCCCGAGGTGACGCCTTTGGCGAAGGTGATCAGATCCGGTTGTATCCGCATCAGTTCGGAACCGAACATGGTGCCCAGCCGGCCAAAGCCGCAAATGACTTCATCGGCGATCAGCAGGATCCCGTACTTGTCGCAGATGCGCTGGATTTCGGGCCAGTAGGTGGCCGGCGGGATGATCACGCCGCCGGCGCCCTGCACCGGTTCGCCGATGAAGGCGGCGACCTTGTCGGGGCCGATTTCCAGGATCTTTTCTTCCAGCCAGCCGGCCGCCACGATGCCGAACTCGTTCTCGCCCATGCCCTGGCCCGATTGCAGGTAGCTGGGCTGGCCGATGTGGACGATATCGGGAATCGTGCCGGCCTGGTCATGCATGCCTTCCATGCCGCCCAGGGCCGATCCGGCCACCGTGCTGCCGTGGTAGGCGTTGACGCGGCTGATGATGGTGTGGCGCTTGCTGTAGCCGAGCAGGTCCCAGTAGCGCCGCACCATGCGCACATTGGTGTCGTTGGCTTCCGAGCCCGACCCGGTGAAAAACACGTGGTTGAACTGAGGCGGCGAAATGTCCACCAGCAGCGCGGCCAGGCGGGTGGCCGGCACGTTGGTGGTGTTGAAGAAGCTGTTATAAAACGGCAGCGTCTGCATCTGCCTGTACACCGCGTCGGAAATGCTGGTGCGGCCGTAGCCGACGTTGACGCACCACAGGCCCGACATGCCGTCGAGGATCTTGTTGTCCTCCGAATCCCACAGGTAGATGCCGTCCCCGCGCACCATCACGCGCGCGCGCCGCGCCTTGAGCGCGGCGGGATCGGTGAACGGGTGCAGGTAGTGGGCGGCGTCGAGTTCCTGGATCGCCGCGGTGTCGATGACTTCGCGCGCGGCGGCCTTGGCCGATGCCGCCAGGGTGGCGCTCGGAACCCGTGGATTGGTGGACATGATTCTCTCCGGTTGACTAATCAGACATGCAGCAGCAAATGGTCGCGTTCCCAGGGACTGATGACGGTCATGAATTCCTGGTGTTCGAGGTCCTTGATGGCGGCATACACGTCGATGAAGCGCTCGCCCAGCACGGTGCGCAGCTGGTCTTCGGCGCGCAGCAGGTGCAGGGCTTCGGGCAAGCCTTGCGGCAGCTCGAACGGCATGTCGTAGGCGCTGCCGGTCATCATCGGGGTCGGTTCCAGCTGCTCGGTCATGCCGAGGTAGCCGCAGGCCAGGGTGACGGCCAGCGCCAGATAGGGGTTGGCATCGGCGCCGATGATGCGGTTCTCGACGCGGCGGTCCTGCACGCCGGACTCGGGCACGCGAAAGCCCACGGTGCGGTTGTCCAGGCCCCACTGGATGTTGATCGGCGCGGCGGTGTGGCGCACGATGCGGCGGTAGGAGTTGACGTAGGGTGCGACGATCGCCATGGCCGAGGGCATGAAGCGCTGCAGCCCGCCGATGTAATTCTTGAACAGCTGCGAGGGCGAGCCGTCCTCGTTGCTGAAAATGTTCTGACCGGTGCGCGAATCGACCACGCTCTGGTGCACGTGCATGGCCGAACCCGGTTCGCCGGCCATCGGCTTGGCCATGAAGGTGGCGTACATGTCGTGCTTGAGCGCCGCTTCGCGCAGGGTGCGCTTGAAGAAGAAGACTTTGTCGGCCAGGCCGAGCGGGTCGCCATGCAGGAAGTTGATTTCCATTTGCCCGGCGCCGATCTCGTGGATGAGGGTGTCGACGTCGAGGTTCATCATCTCGCAATAGTCGTAGATGTCCTCGAACAGCGGGTCGAATTCATTGACCGCGTCGATGCTGTAGACCTGGCGGCTGGTTTCGGCGCGGCCGCTGCGGCCCACCGGCGGTTTGAGGGGCAGGTCGGGGTCGATGTTCTTGGCCGTGAGGTAGAACTCCAGCTCGGGCGCGACCACCGGCTTCCAGCCGCGGTCGGCGTACAGTTTGAGCACGCGCCGCAGTACCGTGCGCGGCGCGAAGTCGACCAGCTTGCCGTCGGCGAAATAGCAGTCGTGGATCACCTGCGCGGTCGGATCGACCGCCCACGGCACCATGGTGATGGTGGTCGGGTCGGCCTTGAGGATCATGTCGCGGTCGGTGGTGGAAATGGCGCGGTCGTAGGCACTGTCGTCGACCGGATAATTGCCGGTCACGGTCATGCCCAGCACCTGCTCGGGGATGCGCATGCCGCGTTCCTGGGTGAATTTGGCGCGCGGCAGGATTTTGCCGCGGGCGACCCCGGTCAGGTCGGGGATCAGACATTCGATTTCGGTGACTCGCTTTTCATTGAGCCACAGATCCATATCGGTATAGGTAAAGTTTTCGCGGATTGCCATGATGGTCTCTCTGTGGTCTTGCGGGCGCGGTGGCGCACGCGTGCTTCAAGAAGGGGAAATGGCAAGCGAAGCTACGGTACGCGTCGGGCGGCCCACCTTTCGTACAAGGTCATTGTGGATTGTGAAGTCATGCACGCCTCCCGTGCTTGGCCTGGTACAAGCGGCAGGCCTGGCCGAAGGCGCCGAACATTTTCATCGAATCGGGGTTGTCGGCAATGCGCCACTCGGGGTGCCATTGCAGGGCCAGCGCGAAGCCGGGCGAGGCCGGTACCGAGAACGCTTCGATCAGCCCATCTTCGGCCACCGCTTCGACGGCGATGCCCTCGGCCAGGCGGTCGATGCCCTGGCCGTGCAGCGAGTTGACGGGAATGCACGGCACCTCGCCGAGGATGCGTGCGAGCATGCCGCCGGGCGTGAGGAACACCGGATGGGCGGGGCCGTACTGTTCTTCCAGCGGCAGCGCGGGATTTTCGCGGTGGTCCATCTTGCCTTCGACTTCCTGCACCGCCTGGTGCAGGCTGCCGCCCAGCGCCACGTTCATTTCCTGAAAACCACGGCAAATGGCGATGACGGGAATGCCGCGCTTGACGGCGGCGCGGATCAACGGCAACACCGTGGCGTCGCGCGCCAGGTCTTGCGGCAATTGAGGGTTGTACACCGTCTGTTCGTAGTGGCTCGGATGCACGTTGGAGGCCGAGCCGGTCAGCATGATGCCGTCGCACGCGGCCAGCATGGTTTCGAGGTCGAGGCGGTCGCCCAGGGCGGGCAGGACCAGCGGCGCGCAGTCGGCGCCGACGACGACTGCATCGACATACTTCATCTGCGCGGCATGGTACGGATGGTCACCAATTTGGCGCACGCAGGCAGGAACGAGAACGATGGGTTTGCGCATAATGCCGTCTCTTTGCGGGTGGGCACTTGAAGGGGACTTCGATAAAACCTACTGCGCGGTTTTTCGAGGCCCCCTTGAGTTCATGATAGAACGAAATCGATTTAAACGCGAGCGGCGGTGGCCGCGGTCGTTGCATTTCTAGCTTAAGTGAAAGTTGACAAACGTGCCAACACAGCTGGTTCCCCAGCCGCCTGCCGGTCTTGGCAAAAACGGCTACCATGACGGATCGATACGACGATCATGAGGTGTTGTGATGCTTAATTTGAAAGACCCCTCCCTGCTGCGTCAGCAATGTTTTATCAATGGCGAGTGGTGCAGTGCCGACGACAACAGCGTCATCAAAGTCAGCAATCCGGCCACCGGCGAATCGCTGGGTTCGGTACCGCACATGGGCGCGGCCGAAACCCGGCGCGCCATCGATGCGGCCAACGCGGCCTGGCCGGCGTGGCGCAAGAAGAGCGCCAAGGAACGCGCCGTCATCCTGCGCAAATGGAATGACCTGATGCTGGCCAACGCCGACGACCTGGCCCTGATCATGACGGCCGAACAAGGCAAGCCGATGGCCGAATCCAGGGGCGAAATCGTCTACGCGGCATCGTTCATCGAATGGTTTGCCGAGGAAGGCAAGCGGGTCGCCGGCGATACCCTGGCCTCGCCCTGGCCGGACCGGCGCATCGTCGTCACGCGTGAGCCGATCGGCGTGTGCGCGGCGATCACGCCATGGAATTTTCCGGCGGCGATGATCACGCGCAAGGCCGGTCCGGCGCTGGCGGCCGGTTGCCCGATGGTCGTCAAGCCGGCTGAACTGACGCCGTTTTCGGCCCTGGCGCTGGCCGTGCTGGCCGAGCGGGCCGGCGTGCCGAAAGGCGTGTTCAGCGTCGTCACGGGCGACTCCAAATCGATCGGCGCTGAAATGACCGGCAACCCCATCGTCAGGAAACTTACTTTCACCGGCTCGACCCAAGTCGGGCGCTTGCTGATGGAACAGTGCGCGCCCACGGTCAAGAAACTGTCGCTGGAACTGGGCGGCAATGCGCCTTTCATCGTGTTCGACGACGCCGATATCGATGCGGCGGTCGAAGGCGCGATCGCCTCCAAGTACCGCAACGCCGGCCAGACCTGCGTGTGCGCCAACCGCCTGTATGTGCAGGATGGCGTGTACGACGCGTTCGCGCAAAAGCTGGTCGCCGCGGTCGGCAAGCTGAAGGTGGGGGACGGCACCGAGCCGGGCGTTACGCAAGGCCCGCTGATCGAGGAAAAGGCCGTGCTCAAGGTCGAGGAACACATCGCCGACGGGCTGGCCAAGGGGGCCAAACTATTGATCGGTGGCCAGCGCCACGCGCTGGGGCACAGTTTCTTCCAGCCCACGGTGATGACCGGGGTGACGTCGGACATGCGGGTGGCCAGCGAAGAAACCTTCGGCCCGCTGGCGCCGCTGTTCCGCTTCAAGACCGAGGACGAGGTGATCGCCATGGCCAACGCCAGCGAATTCGGCCTGGCCGCCTATTTCTATGCGCGCGACATCGGGCGCGTGTGGCGCGTGGCCGAGGCGCTGGAAAGCGGCATGGTGGGCGTGAACACCGGCCTGATCTCGACGGAAATGGCACCGTTCGGCGGCGTCAAGCAATCCGGCCTGGGGCGCGAGGGATCGAAATACGGCATCGACGATTATCTGGTTATCAAGTACATCTGCATGGGCGGCGTCTAGCGGCCTCTAGTCGTACTGGTCGTACTTGCGCGCATCGCCGCGCACCTTGTCGGCCGGATATTTGGCGCGGTTCAGCGCCATCTTTTCGGTGACCGCCTGGCCCAGGTCGATGTCGAGCTTGTCGGCCAGGCGCACCAGGTACACCAGCACATCGGCCATCTCGTAACCGACCTGCGTGCGCCTTTCCTCACCTAATTCTTCCCTGAATCCGGTATCGAGCCACTGAAAATGCTCCAGCAGTTCGGCCGCTTCCACGCTCAGCGCGGCCGCCAGATTCCTGGGTTTGTGGAACTGATCCCAGTCGCGTTCGGAAACAAAGAGGCGGACCTCGTCGCGCAGCGCAATCAGATGGTTGTTGTCAGATGACATAAAGGCAAACTTTCTCAGGCTGTGGTATTTCCGTAACGAAATGTAATTCCGGATCGCAACTGATAACGATGTTGACTATGATTGCTTAGCGGCACACCTCAGCGCAGTCTGTCGCATTATCCGCTGGCCGACGATCCGCCGCCACACTATCGATTGATTCTAACGAGGACACTATGACCACCCGTATGACTGTTGCAGCGCTGCTGTGCGCACTTGCGTTGCCGATGAGCGCCTTTGCCGAACCTTCCCACGCATGGGACTACACCGGCAAGCTGGGTCCTGCCCATTGGGGTAGCCTGAAGAGCGAGTTCTCCACCTGCAAGCTGGGCCATAACCAGTCGCCGATCGACATCCGCACGACCACCAAGGGCAAGCTGGACCCGATCGCCTTCGACTACAAGCCGACGGCACTGAAGGTGATCGACAACGGTCATACCGTCCAGGCCAATTACGATGCCGGTAGCGGCATCACCATTGGTGGCGTGCATTACGACCTGCTGCAATTCCACTTCCACACGCCGAGCGAAGAGCACATCAACGGCAAGTCGTATCCGCTGGTGGCCCACCTGGTGCACAAGAACGCCGAAGGCAAGCTGGCTGTGGTGGCGGTGCTGTTCAAGGAAGGCAAGGAAAACCCGACCCTGGCCAGCGTGTTCTCGCATCTGCCGAAGGAAAAAGGCCATGAACAAGTGGTGGACGGCGTGACGATCGATATTGCGTCGGTACTGCCTGCCAACCACGGCTACTACAACTTCGCCGGCTCGCTGACCACCCCGCCCTGCAGCGAGGAAGTCAACTGGTTCGTGCTGAAAACGCCGGTTGAAATGTCGCACGCCCAGCTGGCGCAATTCCACCACGTGTACACCCACAATGCGCGCCCCGTGCAGCCGCTGCACGCGCGCGTTGTGATGGAAAGTATGTAAGTTTTACACGGGCGCTGGCTGCGACAGTGCCCGTTCCAGTTGCGCCATGCCGGCCGGCAGATCCAGTTTGGCGCCGGCCGCCTGCATGCTCGAACCGAGGGCATGCAGGGTGCGGAACAGGTTATGTGCGCGGCTCTGTTCGCCCATCTGGCCGATGCGCACGATATTCATGCCGAAGGCGCCGGAAATCTCCACCTTGTGCACGCGCGACATGTGTTCGCGCACCGCGTCCGACGATACCTGATCCGGCGTGACGATCCCGATCACCGAATTCAGGCGGTGCTCCCTGGCCACCAGCAGCTTCAAACCCATTGCCTCGATACCGGCCTGCAGCGCTTCCGAGCATTGCAGATGGCGTTGAAAGCGCTTGGGCAAGGTTTCGCTGCAGACCAGGCGCAAGGCTTCGTGCAGCGCCAGGATGCCCGACACCGGCGCGGTGTAGTGATACGACTTTTGATTCCAGAACTTGTCGGCCAGCTGCGCGTCCAGGCACCAGTGGAAGGGTAATTCAGTGCGCGAGGCAATTTTCTTTGCCCAGGCGTGCTCCGAGAAGGCCAGCAGCGACACGCCCGGAATCGACGACAGGCCTTTCTGGCCGCCGGTGATGACGGCATCGATGTGCCAGTTGTCCATGTCCAGCGGCATGGTGCTCAGCGTACAGACCGCGTCCACGATCACCAGGCAACCCAGTTCGCGGGCGGTCCGTGAAATGCTGGCCAGATTGCGGTTGCATACCGTATTCGAGGTTTCGCCCTGCACCAGGGTGATGGCGTCGTAGCGGTTCTGGCGCAGTTCGCGCTCGACCTGCTCGACGCTGGCGCCCGCGTTGCCGCCGATTTCCAGGACGGTCGCTTCGCCGCGCACGCGGCCGACCATTTCCGCCATGCGGCGGCTGAAGTAGCCGTTGCAGATGCACAGTACCTTCTCGCCCGGACGCACCAGGTTGGCGATCGCCATTTCCATGGCCGCCGAACCCGGGCCGCCCACACCCATCACGTAGCGCGATTTGGTCTGGAACACATAACGGCCCATGTCCTTGACCTGCTCGATCACCTTGTTCATGGTGTCGCCCAGGTGATTGATGACGATCGAGTTCGCCGCCGCCACCCGCTGAGGAATGGGCACCGGACCTGCGCCCATCATCAGCAAGGGTTCATCGGGCAGGATATCGTCCAGTGGCACGATATGCGGAACGCTGACAGCTTCGATCATCACACTACTCCAGGGCTAGTTTGCGACCTGACAGCATAACAATTATTTGGCGGGCGCGTCGATGTCGTCTTCATACGCCAGCAGACGGGCCTTGGAGCGCGGCGCCAGGTCTTCGGCATGGCTGACGCTCATGCCCAAATCGCGCAGCAGGCCGTCCTGCAAGCCGTAGACCCAGCCATGGATGGTCAGCGGCTGGCCGCGTTCCCAGGCATCCTGGACGATGGTGGTCTGGGCGGTGTTGACGACCTGCTCGATGACGTTCAGTTCGCACAGGCGGTCGGCGCGTTCCTTCGACGGCAGCACGTCGCCGAGGTAGCGCTCGTGCTTCTGGTGCACGTCCTGCACATGGCGCAGCCAGTTGTCGGCCAGGCCGACGCGGCGGTTGATCATGGCCGCATGCACGCCCGAGCAGCCGTAGTGGCCGCAGACGATGATGTGCTTGACCTTCAGCACGTCGATGGCAAATTGCAGTACGGTCAGGCAGTTCAGGTCGGAATGCACGACCACGTTGGCGATGTTGCGGTGTACGAACAGTTCGCCCGGGGCCAGGCCCAGCAGTTCGTTGGCGGGCACGCGGCTGTCGGAGCAGCCGATCCACAGGTATTCCGGAGTTTGCTGCGCAGCCAGCGACTTGAAAAATTCGGGGTCTTTGGCGACCATCGAAGCGGCCCAGTCGCGATTGCGCTTGAACAGCGCTTCAGTGTCGTAAGTGGAATTGGTCATGGAGAATCCTGTGCTCGAAAAAAAACCGCTGGCGGCATGGCCGGACTTCAGCGGTTGGTTTGGGTGCGGGGTTTGCAGGATGCTATTTTACCCGAATTCGCTGGAACTCCGGTTTGCCAAAACTGAAGTGAATACGGCGTGCGCGCCGATGAAAAAAACCGCTAACGGCTTGCGCACATTAGCGGTTTCCGGCTCGCCTGGGGTAGAGGCTTACTCGAAAAAATCCTTCACCTTGTCCATCCAGCCCTTGCTTTGCGGACTATGCTTGGCGCCGCCTTCGACCGTCAGGCGCTCGAACTCGCGCAGCAAGTCCTTCTGCTTTTCGGTCAGCTTGACCGGCGTCTCGACCGCCACGTGGCAGAACAGGTCGCCCGCATAGCCGGAACGCACGCCCTTGATGCCCTTGCCCTTCAGGCGGAAGGTCTTGCCCGACTGGGTGCCTTCAGGAATCGTGAACGATACCTTGCCCGACAAGGTCGGCACTTCGATCTCGCCGCCCAAGGTCGCCTTGACGAAGGAAATCGGCATTTCGCAATGCAGATCGTCGCCTTCGCGCTGGAATACCGCATGCGGCTTGATGTGGATTTCCACGTACAGGTCGCCGGACGGTCCGCCGTTGGTGCCCGGTTCGCCATTGCCCGACGAGCGGATGCGCATGCCGTTGTCGATACCGGCCGGAATCTTCACTTCCAGAGTCTTGTTGCGCTTGATGCGCCCCTGGCCGCCGCACGAGGCGCACGGGTCGGTGATGACCTTGCCGTTGCCGTGGCACTTGGGACAGGTTTGCTGGATGCTGAAAAAACCTTGCTGCATGCGCACCTGGCCGTGGCCGCCGCAGGTGGTACAGGTAACCGGCGAGGTGCCCGGCTTGGCGCCGCTGCCGTGGCAGGTGTCGCACTTGTCCCAGCTCGGCACGCGGATCG
>CBFGOU010000133.1:0-10048 GCA_965650445.1 uncultured Oxalobacteraceae bacterium
TTCATGAACGGGGAGTGGTGTCCCCGCGGCCAAATAGTCCTGCTATCGCTGCGGCAATGGTGGGCGGCCAAAAACACTTACCTGAAAAAACCATACACCGCGCAGCAAAACGAAATAAACCATTTATTTGATTGAGGTGCCTGCAATGCGTAGATTGGCTTATCAGATCAAGCAGATATTCGACCACACCAAGAGTGGGTCGCATTCGTCCCAAGCGTCCCGGCTCCGCCGGTGTTCGGTAATTGCTCGGGATCTCGAGACGTGCGGATTTCTGAATCTTGATATTCAGAATTTCAAACCTAAGCATATCGAAGCGCTGGTCGCACTTTGGAAAGAGCGGGGACTCGCCATCGGGACTATCAAGAACTACATGGTCGAACTGCGCCGCATAAGCGAATATATCGGCAAGGAAAATATTGTCAAGCGGACAAATCGGGAATACGGCATCGACGATCGCACATTTGTCACCAATGTGTCCAAGGCGAATGAGGTCACGAAAGAGCAATCGTCTCACGTGACCGATCCATATACCAAGGCGTCGCTGCGTCTGCAGCGCGAATTCGGATTACGGCGCGAGGAAAGCATCAAGATCCAGCCCGTGTGGGCGGACCTTGGCGATCGACTGCGCTTGAAAGATTCGTGGACGAAAGGCGGCAAATATCGCGAAGTCCCGATCATCACCGCAGCCCAGCGGGAAGCCCTCGACGACGCCAAGGCTCTGACGGGCAAGGGCAGCCTGATCCCGAAGGGGATGCGTTACAAAGACCAGCTAGAGCGATTCAAGGCGCAGTGCTCCAAAGCCGGGATCTGCCGCGTGCATGGGCTACGCCACCATTGGGCGCAGCAGCGCTACGAGGCGCTCACTGGGTGGAAGGCGCCGGCTTGCGGTGGCCCGACCTCGAAGCAGCTTTCCGTCGAGCAAAAGGCGCGCGACAGGGCAGCGCGGCTACAGATATCTACAGAGCTGGGGCACTTCCGTGAACAGGTCAGTTCGATATACCTGGGGCGCTAGTTTGCGTCATGTGTGCCTTCGACCCAGGCGGGCGGCCCTGAAGTAGGTGTAGTCAAGGATGGCGCACGCACGATAAACGGCGGTTCACAGTAGTTGCAATAAGGCTGAGTTACATCACGATGTGGATATTCGGTGCGGATAGGGTAACGGAATAAAGCGGTATACCGGAACAACAAATTACGTAATGGAGCCAGAAGCATGGGACGTCCAGCATTGATTACTTATGAGCAGGTGAAAGCGGTCATTGACGCGTTGCGCGCCGATGGTGCAAAGCCGACTATCGACCGTATCTGGGAAGCCCTGCATAAAGCAGGAAGCAAGGGTACGGTTCACAAGCTTGCGAAGCAGTACTTCGCGGAACTAGAGGGCACGGAGAAAGCGCCGGAGAGCTTGCGGCTTTTGCCGCCCGATGTGCAGCAGGTCATCCTGGCCTTTGCGGACGACGCGGCGGCCACCATGCGCGAGAAGATTGCGGAGGAACTGGTCGAGTCGAAGCGGGAAACCACCAGCCTTGCCGATGACAACGAGCGCCTCACGGCTGAATTAGATGATCTGCGTACGCAACTGGCGCAGGCCGTGTCCGACAAGGCGGCGGCGCATGGCCGGGCGGAGCAACTGGCGAACGAACTCGTCGCCGCGCGGGAAGAGATCTGGATCGAGCGCGCGGCCGCGGAACGGGCGCGTACTGCGTTGGCAAAGGCGGAACTGCGGCTGGAGGCGATCGGGCCACTGGAGGAAGAGTTGCGGCAGGCGCGGACGGAACGCGATGCCCATCGCGAGGCGCGGACGGAGGCGGAGCGGGCTGTGGCGGTGCTAAGCTCACAGCAGAAGGAGCATGAGGAGCGGGCGCAGGAGCTCAAGAGTTCGTTAGCAAATATGCGTGACGCCTGTGCCTCTCTTGAGGCGAAGAACCGCGAATTGGCGGAGGCATTGACAGCCGAGCGGCAAGCGCGTGCTGTTGCCGAGCGCGATCTGGCGGTATCGGAAGCTGTGCAGGTTGCGCGCCTAGCTACCGGCCAGAAAACGAAGAAGCGTCAGCCTCAACAGGAAATGCTGTGGCAAGGGGATGGGAGCCGTTCGAATCCTGAATGATTTCTTCACGCTTCAGCGAGCAATCAAATGTGCGACGGAGGAGCCCCGGAGACATACCTTGTGGCGCGCATCCGTTCCGTGGTCGAGTAAAAAATCCGCCGTCGCCTGTCCATGTGACGAACTACCGGTGGCCCAAGTGGGGTTTCCTAGTATTGGATTGGGAGGATGCGAAGTAGCGAGCGAGTATTGTCCGGCAAAGCAGTGGTGATGGAACAGAGGTCGCGAACTTGATGCCCTCCGCAAAGTTAGCTTGCTCCTCTGGCGTAAGCTGAACAGCCGAGTCTTGGTCAAGTCCCTTGTGGAACGCTGCTGCCGGTGCCTGGACACTCAGCGGATCGAATTTCACGCGCATGCCGCCACTTGCCGCTATCCGTGCATACGTCCGGTTCTCTTTTGTGCCCGCAAATGTCCACGTTCTAGATTCCTTTGCGTCGAGCATGGAGGTAAAGCTGGCATCTGCTGAAACGAACAACTCTTCAGTTAGCGATGCCAGCTCTGCCTTTGCTCGCAGAGACAACTGAACCGCGTTCGGACACCCATTAGCCAGTGCGTCCCGAATGCCTTGGCAAATTTCCCTGCTCAAGCTACATGCGCTACCCATCCACCTGGCCTTACCGCCTTCCTTTGCAGGCTCAAGCCAGACGACGCGCTTGGACCACTCGATTTCCTTTACGAGCCAACTCCGCCCGGCGAGAAGAATGCGCCGCTGAGGGTCCTCTCCCGTCAGCGCCGTCGGATCAAGATATCCGATTTCAGCACTCCCAAAGCGGCCTGTCAGAAGCTGGGCGCCGCTGAAGGACGCTAGCAGATCCCGATAATGGCCCCGTCCATATTCCCGCTCAGTACGTGGCCCAATGTGGACAAGTCCCCCAATGCCATCAAGGTAAGCATGCTGGACCAGATGATCGACGAGCGATTCAAATCCGTCGCGTGGCAACTCAGGAAAACAGCGGGCGAGCAGCGAAACCAGCTCGCACACAGGCCACTCACCACGTTCTAGTGTCGCAACGAGAGTCTGCTGGGCCACAATGGGCCACGGTTCATCAGGTGGCCGAGCCGCTTCAACCCAAGCCTTAGACCATAGATTGGTAACACCAAGAGCTAGCATGAAGGCATCCTGGTTGGTAGTCAGGAACAGACAGTTACGCCGGCTGCCGGAACGCCTTCCGGTACGTCCCATCCGTTGCAAGAATGAGGACACGGTCGACGGCGAATCGATCTGAATTACCCGGTCGAGATCGCCAACGTCGATGCCGAGCTCCAGGGTGGACGTCGCCACTATCACGCAGTCTTTTTCTTCGCCAAACGCGGCCTCGGCCTGCCTGCGCTCGGAAGCACTCAGCGATGCGTGACTGACGTAGGTGCGCACCCCTTTCCCCCGCAGCATGCTACTCAGCTGCTCGGCGCTGCTGCGCGAGTCACAGAACACTAGGCGCTTCTCACCCCGATGCAGGCGCGCGATGATTGTTGCCGCGTTCTCGAGAGAACCAACGTGATCGATGGTAACGTCGGCATCAGTGCTCACTGAAGCGCTGCCGACCACACAACGCTCTCCAACTGGTGCGAACCAATCCAGTAACTCCAATGGGTTGCTCACTGTCGCCGACAGGCCAATTCGCTGCAGCGGTTGCTCAAGGTACTGGTCGAGCCTGTGTAGCACTGAACGCATGTGCCAGCCACGGTCGTCTGCGGCAAAGGCGTGCAGTTCGTCGACGATCACCGCACGCAGATTTCCGAACCAGGTCGGGCGGTCTACCCGCACCGAAATCAGCATCGCTTCCAATGATTCGGGCGTGGTCAATAAGATGTCGGGCGCTTCTTTCAGTGCTCTTTTCTTACGCGACTGCGACACATCGCCATGCCAAACCTCAACCGTCCGGCCGACGAGTCCAGCGTAGTGCGTCAGCCGATGCTCAAGGTTGTTCAGCAGTGCTTTGATAGGGCAGATGTAGAGAACGCTGGTCCCAGGCCAGGACTCTTTCAGCATTCGCGACAAGATCGGAATTGCTGCTGCTTCCGTCTTGCCCCCGGCGGTCGGCGCCAGTAACAGGCAATGCGCGCCGGCGTGAATCGGGGGGATTGCAGCTAGCTGAGTAGGACGCAGCGTGCTCCAGCCCAGCGTGTTCACCACGTGGTACTGGAGGGACGGGTGTAGTTGCTCGAATTCGTTCACAACTCGATGTCGTCGACAGAGTGCGCACTTGCCGCGGCGCGCTCAATGGCCGACATCTCGGATTCGGCGAGGGTCAGCGCATAGTGCTGGCGCGGGTCGAAATCTAGATGCAAGTCCACGCGATCAAGAACGTCGGCGACCAGCTTCTTGAGGAACAGGCGCGGCGCCACACCGACCTTGCCGCCTAGCCCTCCCGCCACGGCCCGGGCGAGGGTGTCCAGGTAGCTGTCGTCGACGACAGACCGAATCCGTGACTCGTTCTTCCTTCCTTCCGCGTACAGATCACGCACGCGGCGGCCAACTGACAATAGCGACGTGTGATCGAATGTCGCCAGCCGGATCTGTACAGCTCGAGGGTTGTCGAACCTGCGATCGGTGCCGAAATCCACATGCAGGCGTTGCGCAAGTGGCGCCAGGCGCTGGACCCCTTGCGGGCCATCGAAGAACGCCGGAGTGCCGGTGATAACCAGGTACAAACCGGGGTATCGGCCTGCATCGATTTCATCGATCCACTGCCGCAATGCGTTGAGACCTTTTTCGCGCGTGTCCGTACGCATGCGCTGTAGTGTCTCGACCTCATCCAGCACCATGACCAGGCCGGCAAAGCCGCTGTCCCGAAGGATGGTGAGCAGACCGACGAGAAAATTGGCTGCGCCGAAGTGGTCCAGATCGCCCTTGATGCCGGCAGCGCGCTTCACACTGGCCGCCACGTTGGGTTGTCCTGCCAGCCAGCTGATCAGGCCATCGGCCAGCATGCCGTCATTGTCGACCAGGGCTCGGCGGTAGGTTCTCAGCACCGCCGAGAAGGCGGGAGCCGTCTTGCTGATGGCGGAAAGGCGAGCCTCCATCAACGCATTCGTCCGCTGCAGCAAGTCTTCGGCGTCGTCAGGATCGACCGCCGGATCAGCCAGGACATCCTGCTCGAGGGCGTAGAACCAGCCGTCGATGACACTCCTGAATGCGCCGCTTGCCATGTCGGCCGTGCCAAGGTGTTCGACCAGGCGCCGGTAGACGGTTTCGAGTCGATGGAGCGGCGTTTCGGTTTCGTTGATTTGGACTTCGGTTGCGGCAAAGCCTCGTGAACGGGCGCGCTCCTGCAACCAGCGCCCGAAGAAGGTTTTGCCGGTGCCATATTCACCGCGCACCGCCTTGAACCCGCCGCGGCCGGAGGCAACGACGTCCAGCTCCTCGCTCAGCGTCGATCCAAACGTTTCGATGCCGACCGCCAAAGCATCCAGGCCGCTGTTCGGCACGGTACCCCGTCGCAATGCACTTACGATGTCTTCCCGGCGTGCTGCACTGATCATCGGACTTCTCCCTGACGGCGCAAGTTGAACTGCTGTTGTAGCAAGGCGATATTGAGCTCGACCGTGCCTGCCGCCTCATCGACGCCAAGCACGGGCATCTGGTCCACGTTGAGCAGCCTTCGGACAGCGCTCAAGAGACCACTCAGGCGCATTTCGGCCATGGACAGGCGATTGGCCAGTGCATTTCGCGATAACTTGCCGCCGCGCTCCGACAGCGCCTCAAGGAGCAAACGCATTTTATCGTCCGGTAAGGCCACCCGTGCCGCAAGTTGCCGTTGCGAAGCGTAGATAGGGCTGGCCAACAAGCTTGCGATCCAGTCGTCGGCCGGCGCTTCTTCCGCGACCGGCAAGGGCAGATCTAGAGGTGCGAACAGAGCAGCCTGGGCGTCGATCGACACAGGCTTTTTGCGCGCCGGCTGTGGCGGAGACGCCGGAACGGGCGGCTTCTGCGCGTGCAGGATGGGAGGCAGCTCCCACCATTCCGGCTCGGCCGGCGGGGCAGGGCTCCACCCGGAGAGGGCGGCACCTACCGGTACAAACACGCTGAGCGGCACGGTCATCTCTTGGGGCGACAAGCCGCCGTGATAACCGTTCTTGCGGCCGGCGTACCTGCTGTTTTCGCTCCACAGGCAAACCACCGTGTTTGTTCCATCGCTGGTCACCACCCGTCCGCCGCTGACAAGCAGTTCGCTTGGAGAGGTTGCGCTGTCGCCACGCCGCCAGCGGTCGCTTTGGCCACCAGGTACCTGGGTGGTTCCGTCTTCCAGTAAATGTCCATGATCTGCCGTGACCACTACAACGCGTCTGGCCTCGCGTGCCTCACGCAACAAAGGCAGCAATAAACGCAGATCTTCCAGTGACCACCGTTGATTCAGCTGATCCGGGCCGCTGAGATGGTCGTCGATGGCGTTGTACACCACGCCCACGACTTGTTGGCGCGGGTTCGATATGGCAGCTCGAACCTCCGGCGCCAGATTGCCCGCGTCCGACAGGTCTCCCTTGTGAAACAGCCGTGGCGGAAGCTCGGCGCGGCTATTTGCCAGCAGCGCCGGATGGGAGGCGAAGCCGGGCTTCTCCTGCGCTTGCGTGCCGACCGTCAAACGGCCGCACAGCAGACTGGCGCGGCTCACTTCGGTTACGGTAGGAATCGCTGCCACGCCAACCAGTGGCCTGCCTGATGAGGCAGGCACCAGCTCTGCCCAACCCTGCGTCGCGATGCGAGAAAACAGCTCGCGGAAGATGCTGGTGCTCAGACCGTCCATTACCAGCAGCATGACCGGCTGCGAGGCAGCGATCGGCGCCACCACCTTGTTGAGCACGCGTTCGAGTGGCACGATACGCCCGGTTTCGTCCGGCACCTGGGCGTTCCACTGCACCAAGGTTTGCGCAAACGATCTGGCGAACTCGTTGCGCCGCGCGATAACCGCTTGCCGGCACGTTGCATAGGCTTGGGACAGCTCGCTGAGCTCGTCGCCACCAAGCAGCCTGAACCTAGCCCAGTCGACGTATGCGCCTTGGTCGGTTTGCCATTCGACAGAATCCGGCAGCGGCGCACCCGACACCATCGGGGTAAGCAGCCAGCGCGCCAGACGCCGCGCCATTTCGACACGCTCCATGCGAGGCTTCTGCTCGTTTGCCAAGGCATGCCGAAGCACTCGGTCAGCGCACGACTCCACCTGCTTGAGGTGGGGCTGAGTGGGCTCGGCGACATGCGCGCTCAAGGCATGAGCAAATTGCCTCAAGCGCTGATCCAATGCCGAGGGCAACACTTCGCTCAAGTGGGCGAACTCGAAGATGCGAAGGTCACGAAGCAGCGAATCCGCGCGGTCCAGCATGGGGCGGCAAGATGCCAGTCCAAGACGACGCACCGCCTGCTCAGCCGCCAAAGCCCAGGCGCGGCCCTCCATGACACCGACGTTCCTGTCGTTGACGAAGCGTTCTAGTCGGATAGCTGCCTGACCCAAAGCCGGCTGGCCCTCGCCATCTGGGGCGAATATCACACCGCTCACCAGACCCAGGGGCAGTGCATCGCTTGTGCGGCCGGCTTCCGCGCAGCCCAACAGCATGACGCCGGCAGCGCCGGTGCTCTCGGCGAGCCAGGACAGCATGTCCGTGCGCATCGCGACAGGCAAAGGGTCAAGCCTCGGGGCCGCATCCGGCGTCATCGACCATTGCAGCAGGGTCACTGCATCGGGGCGGGCTGCATCGATGCCCAGGAAGCGGTTGAGCACTTGCCGCCAGGCCGTTTCGAGGTCCAGGAAGCCATTGGCGACGGGCTGATAATCGCCTTGTGCTGCACCATCGATCAGGGCTTGCGGCATCCAGGCGAATCGGCCCAGGCGGGCGTCGGACTCTTTGGCCTGGAACATCATGCGAACGATGTCCCAGCCTTCTGGTTGGAACACGCGAGCGCGTGCCAGCCGAGCGGCGACGTCTTCGGCGATTTCATGCGTCGACAAAGGCGTCACCACGACCACGCCTGCGGTGGCAGGCTCCTGGCGCTCCAGGTCGCACAAGGCTTCACGTATCGCCAACAAGGACTCGCACCAGCGCACCTTGAATTCCCGACCATGTTGAGTGACCGAATCGGGCCAGGCTTGCCTGGCACTGGAACGTATAGCGATGGCCAGCGCCGTCGCGTCGCTCGCCAGCACCCGTTCGAGCTGGGCAGTGATCTGCGGCGTCGACAGACTCATGGCTGGGTGCCCTTGCGCTGCAAGCGCCAGCTCAACGTCAGCTCGAGATCCTGTTCGCTGGCGACCTGGGCCTTGAGTGCCTCCAAGGCGGCGACAGCGTCGGCGCCTTTGAAGTGCATATTCTGCTGCTCGGCCACCACTTCGGGAAGGAGGTTACCTGGCACAGGTGGAATCGTCACGCCAGGAGCAGGCGTCGGCTCAGGGGACGGTTCCGGCACGGGCGTGGGCGCGGCAAGCAATGCCAAGGCATCGCGCCGCAGCTCGTCGAGTCGGCTTTTTAATGGGATGACATGCTCATCGCTGGTCAAGACTTCTACCAGGCGTTGCACGATATGTTGAGCCGCTGCAGCCCGATGATCGCTCAACTTGCGCACCGCATCGAAAATCTCCCAGCCACCGGCCGTCAGCGCCTCTAAGCACGTTTTGGCCTGCCCCAAAGCGCGGCCGACGGCAGCTTCCGTGGTCTGCAACTCTGCGAGTGCAAGCGTGGCAACGACCTCGGCCTCGGCCGCCTGCGCCAGGGCCGCAAGCAGGGCTTGGGTGGACTCGGCAGTCTGCTGGCGAGCGCTCGGCGTACCGTCTGCGTAGCGGCGAATCCGGTCGCGCACATCGGCCACCAGGCGCGTCACCAGCTCACGCTTTTCAGCTGCCTTCTGCTTCACTTCGTCGACCAGCTTGCCGACGTTCGCTGCATTCAAGGTCTGGCCAAGCGTCAGTCCGAACAAAGTGGATGCGCGCTGCAATGCGATCTGCCAATGGCTGGGGTCGGGCAGCGCTTGCTCTCGCAGCTCAAGGTCTTCCGGAATGTTGTCGACCGTCGGCTCGTAGGGACCGCCATACCTGGTGAAGCGGCGGTTGGTGCTGGCCGCGTAGGTCAGGATAATCAGGTTCTGGAGTTCGACCGGAAGTCCCATGGGCACGGGAGTGTCGATCCACTGCCGCAGTTTGGGCACGGTGATCGGGCCGCCGTCGCGGGCCTGACATTGCGAGAAATGCGCTTGCCAATGCGGCTCGATCAGCAGGTGGGTCTCTCCCATCTGCCCCAGTTTGCAGGGGTTGACGACAGAGCGCACCAACTTGCGCAGCCCTGAGTCTTGCACCAGTCCTCGCTGGTTAGGGGACTCGATCGCTTTCTGGACCTCCGGCCAGATTCTCCGGACGACGCTGGGTTTGATGTCGGTGTCGAATTCCGGATGGGCGGGATACTGGTGGGCGAACAACTGGCCCAGCAGGTTCTCGAATGCCGACTTGAAGTCCGCGCCAACCGGGGGGCGTGGGGAAAACGTCGGGTCCAGGGAGCGGAACTGCTGGTCCGCCGTCAGCGGAACGTTGACTGCATCGCGCGGCTCGGGGCTGATGCCATACGCCACCTCGAGCTGGGAGCGCAGCTTGCTGCGCAACTGGTCGAGCTGGTTGCGCGCCAGGGCCTTGGCCTGCACCCGGTCCACAAACGACAAGTGCCCTGCGTAGGTGTCGAAACGCTCGCCCTGCAGGACGTAGTCCAGCACCACGAGGCGGCCCAGCTCGTGCCCGTGATCTCGCTGGGCATCGCGGCCATGGGCTTCTATTCCATTCCCATGAACCTGCTCTCCATGACCGCCGGCAAGACAGGGGCCATCCCTCTAATCACGGGCTTGGCTGCCGGTCTTAACGTGGCGCTGAACCTGATTCTGGTGCCCAGGATGGGCATCGCAGCCGCGGCTATCAACACGGCCATCGGTTATGGCGCCCTGGCCGTAATGACTACCGCGTATGCAAGACGGGTGAT
>CBFGOU010000134.1:0-10047 GCA_965650445.1 uncultured Oxalobacteraceae bacterium
ATGCTGCTGCTGGACGAGCCAACCAACCACCTGGACGCCGAATCGGTGGACTGGCTCGAACAGTTCCTGCTGCGCTTCCCGGGCACCGTGGTCGGCATCACCCACGACCGCTACTTCCTCGACAACGCGGCCGAATGGATCCTGGAACTGGACCGCGGCCATGGCATTCCATGGAAGGGCAACTACAGCTCGTGGCTGGAGCAGAAGTCCAACCGCCTGAAACAGGAAGAAGCGACCGAATCGTCGCGCCAGAAAACCATCGCCAAGGAACTGGAATGGGTGCGCCAGAATCCGAAGGGCCGTCAGGCCAAGAGCAAGGCCCGGCTGGCGCGCTTTAACGAGCTGTCCGAGCACGAATACCAGAAGCGCAACGAGACCCAGGAAATCTTCATTCCTGTGGCCGAGCGCCTGGGCAATGACGTGATCGAATTCAAGAACGTGTCGAAAGCCTTCGGCGAGCGCCTGTTGATCGACAACCTGTCGTTCATCGTTCCCCCGGGCGCGATCGTCGGCATCATCGGCCCGAACGGCGCCGGTAAGTCGACCCTGTTCAAGATGATCGCCGGGCTCGACAAGCCGGACAGCGGCGAAGTGGTGATCGGCCAGACCGCCAAGGTTTCGCTGGTCGACCAGAGCCGCGACGACCTGGCCAACACCAAGTCGGTGTTCGAAGACGTGACCGGCGGCGCGGACATGCTGTCGGTGGGCCGCTTCGAGATGCCGTCGCGCGCCTATCTGGGCCGCTTCAACTTCAAGGGTTCGGATCAGCAGAAGATCGTCGGCAACCTGTCCGGTGGCGAACGCGGCCGCCTGCACCTGGCCAAGACCCTGCTGCAGGGCGGCAACGTGCTGCTGCTGGACGAACCGTCCAACGATCTGGACGTGGAAACCCTGCGTGCGCTGGAAGACGCCCTGCTGGAATTTGCCGGCAGCGTGATGGTGATCTCGCACGACCGCTGGTTCCTCGACCGCATCGCCACCCACATCCTGGCGTTCGAAGGCAATTCGCAGGTGACCTTCTTTGACGGCAACTATCAGGAATACGAAGCCGACAAGAAGAAGCGTCTGGGTGAAGAAGGCGCCAAGCCGAAACGCATCCGTTACAAGCCGCTCACGGTGTAAGCCGCCCCGGGCGCCGCCTGCGCATGCCGTTCAGTGCAAGCTGAACGGCTTTTTTTTGGTTCCTAACATCGTTTCCAATCGTGCACCTCGGAAATGTTGAGTTGTGTAGAATTCGACAACAGAAGAGGTCGCCTAACACTACCTCGCACGATTGAGCGATTCGATATTCGGGGTGCCTGACCTCGGCACACTAGGACCATGAGCGACTACTGCCACAACCGGGTTCCGGGACACACCTATTTTTTCACCGTACGGCTGCTGGACCGCAACAGCACGCTGCTGACCGACCATATTTCTGCCTTTGGCGAAGCGATCCGCCAGGCGCGCGTGCGAAGGCCGTTTCACGTCGATGCCTGGGTGGCCCTGCCCGATCACGCGCACGCCATCTGGACCTTGCCGCCGGGCGACGTCGATTGCGCCGCCCGCTGGCGCGCCGTCAAGATCGCATTTACCAAGGCGCTGAGCAAGTCGACCCGCGCCATCGCCAGCGACGCCGCCATCTGGCAGCGCCACTACCAGGATTACCCGATCAACAGCGACGACGAATATTCCCGCCTGATCGATTACGTCCACATGAATCCCTTACGCCACGGGTTTTGCCGCAACATGGAGGACTGGCAGTGGTCGTCGCTGCACCGCTTCGTCGCCGCCGGACTGATCCAGCAGCAACCCTTGCACTAGCATCAGCCGCCGACCGCCCGTCCCAGCGCGTCGAGCAGGAAGTTGGTGCCGTGTTCGCGCGAGCCGGCGTCATCGTAGCCATCCAGGAACGCGCCTTGCTCGGTCAGCACCGCCAGCGTGCCGCTGGCATCCGGCTTGAGCTCGAACGTGGCCAGCGAGACTGAGATCTTGCGTTCGTTCATGTGCATCTCGTAGGTGTACACCAGCCGTTCGTTGGGGATGACGTCGTGGTACGTCGCCGCGAAATGGCTGACGCGCCCGCCGTCCCATTCGCCCTTGAGCACTTCGCGTCCGCCCGGGCGCACATCCATTTCGCGCTCCAGCACGGTGTAGCCGTCGCCACCGGCGAACCAGACGGCCTTGGCGTCCGGATCGGTGAGGGCGCGATATACCTTGGCGGGCGATGCGGCATAGCGGCGTTCCAGACGGAAGGTCGCGTGCACCACCGAGCGGCCTTCCTTGCCGGCATACCGGTCTTCCTCGATCGCGCGCCCCAAACGGTCCAGGGTCTGCTTCCAGCCCTCGCTGGCGCCCTTGATGAACTGGCGCGCCATCGGGTCGAACAGGACGTAGCTCTGGCTGACGTCGAGTCTGGTGCCGCAAGGCGCGTCGGCAAAGGTGACCACGGTGGTGGCGGTAAACAGGGCCGCCTCGTTGGGCCCGATGACGCTCATTTCCATCACCAGCCGCTCGTTGTCGACGATTTCCAGAAACCGCCCGCGCGACCAGTGTTCCTGCCCGTCCGGGGCGCGCATGCACACGTCGAAGGCACCGCCCACACGCGGCTCGACTTTGGCGTTGGGCACCGTGTAGTTTTCCGGGCTGAACCAGCGCTTGATGTGCTCGGCGCTGGTCCAGGCGGCGAAGACCTTGGCGCGTGCCACTGCGTAAGTACGGGACAATTCGACCGGTCCGGCGGTCTCAGGTTTTACTGCCGTGCTCGCTGTCATGCTGCTCTCCTTCGTCGTTGAGTGTGTCGAGGTAATCGCCCAGCCGGTCGAGCCTGTGCTCCCATTCGCTGCGGCGCTCATTGATCCATTGCTCGGCCAGGCTGAGCGCCTGCGGTTCCAGCCGGCAGGTGCGGACCCGCCCGGCTTTCTCGCTGCGTACCAGTCCGGCTTTTTCCAGCACGGCCACGTGCTGCATCACGGCCGGCAAGGACATGTCGAGCGGGCTGGCCAGCGCGCTCACGCTGACGGGACCTGCCACCAGACGGCTCAAAATCGCGCGCCGGGTGCCGTCCGCCAAAGCGTGGAAGGCCAGATCGAGAGGATCAGAATAGTTAAGCATGCGCTTAAGTATAGCGGGTTACGAAACTTAAGCAAATGGTTAACGAAAAAAAGCCGCCCAGCGAACTGAACGGCTTCCATGAGACTTGACGAGTGTAAGCGCTTACATTCGCTGCTTAGAAGGAATAGCGGGCACCCACGGTGATGGCATCGGCCTTGGCACCGATATCCTTGCTCTTGCCATAGCGCTCGTATTCCAGCGTCAGGGCGACCTGCTTGTTCAGGTTGTACTGGGCGCCGATGCCGCCATAGGCTTCGGTCTTGTTGTCGTTCCACGATGCACCGGGAACGGTGGTGCTCACATCGAGCTTGCTGTAGCCCACACCCAGCTTGCCGTACACCGACACCTGATCATTCACCGGCATGGTTGCCTTGGCGGCCAGATAGGTGCGGCTGCCGTCCGTATTGATGCTGCCCGGGGTGGTGCCGATGTTGTAGGTGCCGTCTGCGCTGCGCAGGTCGGTGTAGCCGGCTTCCACGCCCCATACCGGGGTGAACTCGTAGCCGCCGAAGATCTTGCCGGCCGCTTTCCAGCCGTCGCCGTCGACGTTGCTTGCTCCGCCCAGCTTGAAGTTGTGGTCGGACGTCGAGACGCCAGCGCCGACATAGCCACCCTCAGCGTGGGCGGCGCCCATGGCAGCGGCAGCGGCGGTGGTGACGAGTGCGATGATCAGCTTTTTCATGTGCGAACTCCTTTGTTGTATCAGTCTGGTTCGCAATTCCCAACGAATCGCGATGTAGGCAAGATAGCATCGCCCAAAATTTACGTCCGTCGGCGTTTCGTAAGACTTGTTTCAAGATGTAAGATTACTGACCTGCTGTTCAGTTATACATACGAGCCATTTGGCGGCGTTTGACCGGTAACTAACTGATTTTACGGAAAGTTAGGTTGATCCGTGGTCCAACCGCCCGGCTCGTCTTATTGATGCCGTGGAGATAGTTTGACTGTAGTTTTTTCGCCATTAATAGCAGGCTGCCGCTGGTTAAATCGATTTTCAAGGTTTGCTTGGTGCGCTTGTGCTTCAGGATAAACGTGCGGGTGGCGCCGAAACTGACCGAGGCAATCACCGGTTCCGGCCCCAGCTCGGCTTCGTCGTCGCTGTGCATGCCCATGCTGTCGCGCTCATTGCGATAATAGTTCAGCAGCACGCTGTTGAAGCGCGCGCCGGTCACCGCCTCGACCGCCGCCTTGATGTCCAGCTGTAAAGGAGTAAAGGGCAAGGGTTCCAGGGTCAGCCCGGAATAGCGGTAGGCCGCCTCGCCGTGCCATGAGCTCAAGCGCGGCTGGACCATCGGCTTGCCCCACAGGGTGATGGACTCGGCACGCCAGGGCGTTTCGGCGATCAGGCGCTCCAGGATCAGCGCGTTGGGCAGCGCCAGCGGCAGCTGGGTGAGCATGGCCAGTTCGCCGTCCGGCAGCGGGATCGGGGTCAGGACGGCCGGGGCGGAAAAAAGGTCCATGGTTGGGCTATGATGGCGGTTTGCCAACGAAGGGGTATTTTCGCATGAACAAACGCCAGTTCCTGGGCGCGGCCACGCTGGCGGGTTCCCTGCCCGCGCTGGCCATCGCCAAGCCCGCGGCCGCCGGTCCGGCCCTGCTGACCGTGACCGGCGCGCTCGCGCGCAGCAACCGCGGTCCCTTCGATCCCATGCGCGACCAGATGATGCACAAGCAAAAGCTCAGCTTCGACAAGGCCTTCGCCTTCGATTTCGCAGCCCTGGAGCATTTGCCCGCAGTGGAGATTCACCCTACCCTGGAATACGACGGCAAGGTGCACGCCTTGCGCGGACCGCGCCTGCTCGATCTGCTGGCGGCGGCCGGCGCCGGTAATGGCGCCCGGCTGGCGCTGCGCGCGGTGGATGGTTATGCGGCCGCGCTCACGGTCAGCCAGGCGCGCGCAATGGGAATGATCGTGGCGACCCATCTCGATGGGCAGCCGATGGCCTTGGGCGGCCTGGGGCCGCTATGGGCGGTGTACGATGCGGACCGCTTTCCGGGCGCCGCCGCCAAACCGCTCGCTGAGCGTTTCGCCGGCTGCCCGTGGGCGCTGTATCACATTGAAGTGATGGCCTGAAGTCCCGGCAAACTAGGCGTAGGCTTCGGCCAGGGTCATCACCCGCGGCTGCACCGTGATGCCGACATTGCCGAACAGGGCGTCGATCGCGGCCAGGTTGGCGGTGCATTCGTCGGCCTTCCAGCCGTTGAACAGGTCGGTGCCGTTCTTCTGAAAGTGCAGATCGAGCACCTTGCCCTTGTCCTTGTGGGTATAGGCGGAACGCTTGGTGTTTTGGAAACCCAGCGCTTCCAGCGCGGCCAGCACGGCATTCGGCGGATTGTCCGGGTCGGTGGCGATGTACACGCCAAAGGTCTTGCCGGGCGGCTTGGCCGCCACGTCGACCTCGTAAATTCCTGGTGCTTTGGTTACGGCTGTACTTTTCAGAAATAACATGACTCGTCTCCTTCGTCCACTTTGCATCGGCAAACACCGCTGCCAGTATGGCAAGTCGTTCGCGCAATCCCTTTTGAATGGTCTAGCTTATTGAGGTTTACAACATTTGTCGATGCCTCAACGCATCTTTTTTATGGCACGATTCCACGTCAAAACAACATTCCGTCGGGCAAAGTTGCCGTTGAGCATAACTTAAGCGACCTGGCGCGGCAAGCGCTAACGCCGCCGGGCCAGGCGCCAGGTGGCATCGGCCAGGGCGCGGTAGGTGGCGCCGGTCGGGCCGTCCCAGGCATCGAGCGCGGCCTGCTGGCGCGCCACGGTCTCGGCGTCGCCGCGCGCGATCGGCCCGGACAGGGCGTTTTCGGTACCCATGCGTAGCACATTGGCCAGGGTCTCGCCGGCCAGCGGCGCGGCCAGTTCGCGCGCCAGCGCTTCCGGCACGCCGGCGGCCTGATAGGCGCGCAAGGCCGCGTCCAGCACGGTCACCAGGTAGTTGGACGCGAACACGCTGGCGGCGTGGTACACGGTCTTGGCCGAGGCCTCGATCGGCACCGGCCGCGCGCCGATGGCTTGCAGCGCGCCGTGCAGCCGCGCCGCGCCGTCGCCCTCCACGCCGCAAAAGGTGCCGCCGAATTGCGCCGCCACGCGCGCGGGATCGGCAAAGCTGCGCACCGGATGCACGCTGGCGGTCAGCGCACCGGCGGCGGCGGCGCACGCCAGTTCGGTGGAAGCCTTCGCGCCGCTGCAATGAAATACCACGCTGCCCGCCAGCGGTTGCGCTGCCGCCAGCGCCGTGCAGACCGGGCCGATCTGGTCGTCGCCGACAGCCAGCAGCCACACGTCGGCCGGACGCATCGCGGCCAGCCCGGACGCTCCACTGCCGGCGCCGATGAAGGCCAGCGCGTCGGCCGCGCTCTCGGGGGAGCGGGTCAGCACGTCCTGGATGGCGAAGGCGCCGCTGTCGGCCCACAGCCGGCCCAGCACCCGCCCCACATGGCCGGCGCCGATCAGATTGAGGGTCTGGCTCACTTAAAAGCCGGAGCCTGGCTGGGCCAGGAATGCCAGTTCTTCCGGCGTCGAGGCGCGCCCGAGGATCGCGTTGCGATGCGGGAAGCGGCCAAAGCGCGCGATGACGCCGCGGTGGCGGTGGGCGTAATCGAGCACCTCGGCAAAGCCGGCGTGTTCCTGCGCAAGCCGGCCGAACAGCTCGACCGAGCGCTCCTGCATGCGGGCGTTCTCCGCATGCTCGAACGGCATGTACGCGAACCAGCGCTGCACCGGCGCGAGCGCCAGATGGTCGGCGCTGTCGGCCAGGCGCTCGCTGGCCGCCAGCGCCAGCGCGTCCCCGGCGAACGCGGCCGGGGTGCCGCGGTAAGCATTGCGGGTGAACTGGTCCAGCAGCAGGATGCGCGCCAGCGTGCCTTCGGGACCGAGTGCATCCCACTGGGTCAGGCCGCCCGCCACCGCGTCGCCGATCAGGGTGCCGAAGCGCGTCCTGATGGCGGCGTCGAAGGCCTCGTCCTTGCGGAACCATTCGCCGCGCGGCTGGCCGTGGCCCGGGTCGGTCCTGGGCAGAAACCAGAAGTCCAGTGCGTCCTGCGCGCTCATCGCTGTTGTCCTTGTCAGTTGCGTGCGTGGGAAATCTGGAAGCTGGAGATGCCGTCGAAAGCATTGAGTTCGGCGGCCAGCTCGGCCAGCGGCGCGCCGCTCTTTTTCGACAGCGCCAGCGCCACGAAGCGCCATTCCTGCATGCCGTTGTCGCTGCCGATGGTGAGCGAGCCGCCGGCGATTTCGTAGCCGCGTTCGAGGGCGATGCGGCGCAGCGCATCCTCGCGCGGGATGAACTCCCGCTTGAAGCGCATGGTGATGGCCACCGCGTGGCGCGACGGCAGCACCGCTTCCACGCGGGTCAGGTAAATCATGATCATGGTGGAGAGAAACGCCAGCCCCATGGCGGCCATGTAAAAGCCCACGCCGACCAGCACCCCCACCACCGCCGAGGTCCAGATCGACGCCGCCGTGGTCAGCCCGCTGATGTTGAAGCCTTCGCGCATGATCACGCCGGCGCCCAGGAAGCCGATGCCGGTGACGATGCCCTGGATCACGCGGGTGGGGTCGGACACCGCCGCCAGCGCGCCGCCATGGCCGCCGAACCAGAAGCCGGGATAGCCGCCGATGACGGTCAGCGCGGCCGAGGCCATGCACACCAGGCCGTAGGTGCGCATGCCGGCCGCGCGGCCGTGGTAAGAGCGCTCGTAGCCGATCATCAGGCCAAGCAGCAGCGCGCCGAACAGATTAAGCAGTATGAGGCCGTTGGTGGCCAGTTCGGGACCGGTCCAGTAGGCGCTCAGCATGTCGTGTGTAGGCATGTCAGGGCTTCTTTTTCACCAGCTGTTTTTCGAATTCGACGTCATGCTTGCTGACGCGCCTGACCTCCTGCGGTCCGAGGCCGTTGACGAACCGGACGAAGTCGTCCAGTTCGAGCGGCGGGCACAGCGGCGGTTCGCCCGGCCGTTCGGATAAAAAGAACAAGCCTTCGCCGGTGCGGGCCATCGAGTAGCCCGGATTGCCGGTGCGGTTCTTGAGGCGCTCGACCGCGCTGCTGGCGCGGGTGGAACGTGCAGTGGACATCAGATTGCCTCCGTGCGCAAGGCGAGCCACTCGGCGCCGGCACCCTGCACGTGGGGCGCCAGGCGCGCGCGTACGCTCGCATGGTAGTCGTTGAGCCAGTCGATCTCGTCGCTGCGCAGCAAGCTGCGCTCCAGGCAGCGCGTATCGATCGGGCATAAAGTCAGGGTTTCGAAGCGCAGGAACTGGCCGAACGGCGTGCTGCCCGCATCCTGGTTGAGCACCAGGTTTTCGATGCGGACGCCCCATTGGCCGGGGCGGTAGATGCCCGGTTCGACCGAGGTGATCATGCCTTCTTCCATCGCGGTGTGCGCCTCCGGCATGGCGCTTTGGGAGATCGACTGCGGGCCTTCGTGGACGTTCAGGAAATAGCCGACGCCGTGACCGGTGCCGTGGCCGTAGTCGATGCCGGCGGCCCAGATGGGCGCACGCGCCAGCGCGTCGAGCATCGGCGAGCGGGTCCCGCGCGGGAACTGCGCAACCGACAGGGCGATCACGCCTTTGAGCACCAGGGTGAAGTCGCGCCGCTGCGCCTGGCTGGGCCGGCCAACCGGCACCACACGCGTGATGTCGGTGGTGCCGCCCAGGTACTGGCCGCCGGAGTCGATCAGCAGCAGGCCGTCGCCTTCGATGACGGCGCAGCCGACCGGATTGGCGCGGTAGTGGATGATGGCGCCGTTGGCGTTGAATCCCGCGATGGTGGCAAAGCTCGGGCTGACGAAACCGGGACGGCGCGCGCGCGCGGCCGTGATGTGCTGGTCGATCGCCGCTTCGGTCAAGGGTGCGCGCTGCGCATTGGCCAGTTCGCCGTCCAGCCAGGCGAAAAAGTCGCACAATGCGGCGCCGTCCTGCTCCATGGTGGCGCGCACGTGTGCCGCTTCGGCCGGCAGCTTTTTCGACTTGGCCAGGGTGCTCGGATTGACCTCTTCAACGACCTTGACCTTGACGGCGCCGCGCATGCCGGCGGTAACGCGGCGCGGATCGAGCAGCAGCGTGGCGCCGGCCGGCAGCGCCGCCAGCGCGGCGGCGGCATCCGCGTACGGCGCCAGGCTCACGTTGTCGGCCAGCAGGCGCGCGGCCAGCGCGGGCGCGACTTTGCCGTCCGGGACGAACAGCGTGGCCGTATCCCGGTCGACCAGCGCATGCGCCACGAACACCGGATTGAAACTGACATCGGCGCCGCGCAGGTTGAACAGCCAGGCGATATCGTCCAGGGTCGAGATGAAGTGGTGGGTAGCCTCCGCCATGGCCGCGCGCACCAGCGCCAGCTTGCCGGCCCGGCTTTGCACCGCGTACGGCGCCGCATGTTCGTAGACTGGTCCGGACGGCAGCGCGAGGCGCTCAAGCCAGACTTCGTCGAGCGGATCGATGTCGGTGCGCAGCCTGATCCCCTTGGCGCCGAGCGCCTCGGCCAGCAGGCGCGCCACCGCCAGGCCCAGCACGCGCGCATCGACGGCGGCGCACTGCCCCGCGCGCAGATTGGCGGCCAGCCAGTCGATATGCTGCAGGCTGGCGCCCGAGCCGATCTTCATCAGCGCGATGCCGCTGCCGGCCAGTTCGGCCTCGGCCTGGGTCCAGTAGCGGCCATCGGTCCACACGCCGGCGCTGTCGTGCGTGGCGATGAAGGTGCCGGCCGAGCCGGTGAAACCGGACAGCCATTCGCGCGCGCGCCAGTGCGCCGGCAGGTATTCGGACAGGTGCGGATCGGACGACGGCAGCACAACCGCATCGATGCCATGGCGTGTCATGGCGGCGCGCAATCGGGTGAGCTTGTCGGCGGTGTGGGACATGGATTGGTTGCTGCGGATCGCCCCGCGTTTTCGATTTGTCCCATCATAACTCCAACCACGCCAGCCCGGGGAAGGGCTCGCCGAGCA
>CBFGOU010000135.1:0-10003 GCA_965650445.1 uncultured Oxalobacteraceae bacterium
CATGACACCATGGCCATTCCGGACCAGCCTCTTAGTCGACGCAGGCGCCGGTACTGTCGATCTCGATGTCGATGCGCGGCTGGTCGTTGCGGCGCTTGGGCTGTGCGGCGTCGTCATGCTGGGAAAAGCCACCGCCTTCCACCCATTGCTGCAGGCCGTCGCAGGTCCTGGCGTACCAGCGCGCCTGCGGCGACACGTGCAGTGAACCCACTTGCAGCATGCGCGGACGGTGGATGCCGCCGGTCCAGCGGGCGATCGCCAGCTGGGTGTTGTGCAGCGCCGACTCGGCCAGGGCATCGTCCATGCCCGCAGGGAAATCGTCAGGGTCGTTTGTCCAGAAGTCCGGCTCAGTAGGGGGCGTCGCTTGCATCTTCGTCCTCATCGGTGTTGCTGGTTATTAATCCTCGCGGCAGTAAGGAAAATCGCGGTTGAGACTCAGCGGATTCCTAACGATGTCTCAGTGTAACTAGCCGACCCCTGCGAATTTTGATATTAATCAAAGTTCGGCAATGAGTACACTCAAAATCCCCGGAAAACGGCGCCGGCGCCGAAAACGTTATCAAAACCCGGCTACCAGCGTCCGGCGCCCATCTGGTACAGTCACGCCCATGAGCACTTTATCCCTCGACCGCATCCTCCAATCGCAAGGCTTCGGCACCCGCAAGTATTGCCGCGCACTCATAGAAGATGGTGACGTGGCCGTCAACGGCGCCATCCAGACCAACTACCGCAGCACCTTCGACACCGGCAATCTGGTGCTGACGGTGTTCGACGAAGCCTGGGTCTACCGGGAACATGTTTATATTGCACTGAACAAGCCGGTCAATATCGAATGTTCGCGCAAGCCCAGCCACCATCCCAGCGTGCTGACCTTGCTTCCCGAGCAATTTACCTGGCGCGAAGTGCAACCGGTCGGCCGGCTCGACCATGACACCACCGGCATGCTGCTGCTGTCGGACGACGGCCCTTTCATCCACGCGCAATCCTCGCCCAAGCGCCACGTGCCGAAAATCTACCAGGCCACCACGCACGAGCCGGTCACGCCCGAACTGGTGGCGCAACTGCTCGCAGGCGTCAAATTGCATGACGAACCCGCCCCGTTGGCCGCACTGACCTGCATCCAGCGCGGTGAGCACCAGCTGGAAATCGTCCTGGAACAGGGCAAATACCACCAGGTCAAACGCATGCTGGCCGCCGCCGGCAACCATTGCAGCGCGCTGCACCGCTCGGCCATCGGCGGCCTGACCCTGGAATCGCTGGGCCTGGCCGAAGGCGAATGGTGCTATCTCGAGCAGGCCCAGCTCGATCTGCTGGTCCCTGGATGACAAGATGAAACTCGCCACCTTCAAAGACGGTACCCGCGACGGCCAGCTGGCCGTGGTGGCGCGCGACCTGAAGAGCGCGCACCTGGCCGACGGCATCGCCCCGACCCTGCAGGCGGCGCTGGACGACTGGGCCTTCATTTCCCCGCAGCTGGCCGCGTTGTCGGACGCGCTCAACCAGGGCCGCGCACGGCGCGCCTTCGACTTCGATCCAAGCCGCTGCATGGCGCCCCTGCCGCGCGCCTACCAGTGGGTGGACGGCTCGGCCTACGTCACGCACGTGGAACTGGTGCGCAAGGCGCGCGGCGCCGAGATGCCGGCATCGTTCTGGGAAGATCCCCTGATGTACCAGGGCGGCAGCGACGAACTGCTCGGCCCGCGCGACGACATCGTGCTGGCGCACGAAGCCTGGGGCATCGATTTCGAGTCGGAGGTGGCGGTCATCACGGGCGACGTGCCGATGGGCGTGACTGCGGACCAGGCCCAGCTGGCCATCCGGCTGATCACCCTGGCCAACGATGTTTCGCTGCGCAACCTGATTCCGCCCGAACTGGCCAAGGGCTTCGGTTTCCTGCAATCCAAACCGGCCACCGCCTTTGCGCCGGTTGCCGTCACGCCGGACGAACTGGGCGACGCCTGGAAGGGAGGCAAGGTGCACCTGCCGCTGCGCTCGACCTGGAACGGCAAGCTGGTGGGCCAGCCGCACGCGGGCACCGATATGGTGTTCAACTTCCCGCAATTGATCGCCCATCTGTGCAAAACCCGCAATGCGCGCGCCGGCACCATCGTCGGTTCGGGCACCGTGTCCAACAAGGACAGCAAGCTGGGCTATTCATGCATCGCGGAAAAGCGCGCGCTGGAGATGATCGCCGATGGCGCCGCCAGCACGCCGTTCATGCTGTTTGGCGACACCATCCGCATCGAGATGCTCGACAGTGCTGGCAAGTCGATCTTCGGCGCCATCGAACAGCGCGTGCAGCAGGCCGAAGCGCCCAGACTGCGCTAGCGCCGGCTGCGCGCCTTGAGGGAGTAGGGCAGCAGCAGCCACAGGCACAGGATCAGTACCGCAATCACCAGCGCCGCCACCACCCCGGCGACGGTGCCGAACACTTGCGCCATCACCAGATTGGTGGCGAGGATGAAGGCCAGCGCCATGGTTGCGCCGCCGGCCACCAGATGGCGGATCGCCATGCGCTTGAAGGCCGGCCGGTCGGGAAGCGGATTCATGATGCGGTGCTGGATCGCCGGCGCGCTCAACAGCACGATGCTGCTCACGGCCAGGAAAAATGTGGCCAGAAACACATATTTTTCAACTTCGACGATCTGCGCAAAGCCGCCGTTAAACGGCAGCAGGATCAAAAACGCCGTCAGCATCTGCGCGCCGGCCAGCATCACGCGCAGTTCGCTCAGCAGATCGGCCAGGCGGCCGTCCTCGGCCGGACTGTCGTCCTTGGTGGGATGCTCGGAAAACACGCTGTTCGATTCAAAAAACACAATAATGGAAGGATTATTGCAGAACCGCTGTGCAGGCGGCGCCTGCCAGCGTCGGCCGATAAGGCGGGCCTTTCCCGCTTTGTTCTGAAGATAGCCCTGAGGCAACATCGCGAATAATGTCATCTGTTCATAGGAGTGGGCGATGGCAGAAGACAGCGACGCAGAAAAGACAGAACCGGCGTCAGCCAAGCGATTGGAGCAGGCTCGTGAAGAAGGCGACGTGCCCCGATCGCGCGAACTGGCAACGTTCACGGTATTGATGACGGCCGGCTGCGGCCTGTGGTTCACCGGTTCCGGCCTGGTGCGCCAGCTCAACGCGACCATGGTGTCCGGCCTGGCCATGTCGCGCGAGCAAATTTACGACCCCAGCGCCATGATCCTGCGGGTCGGTTCCGATATCGCCCAGGTCATGCTGGCCTGCCTGCCGCTGGCCGTGGCCATCATGCTCGTGGCGCTGGCTTCGCCGCTGCTGATCGGCGGCTGGCTGTTCAGCGCCAAGGCATTCACCCCCAACTTCATGAAGCTCAACCCCATCAAGGGCTTGGGCAATATGTTTTCCACCAACGCGCTGGTTGAACTGCTCAAGGCGGTCGCCAAGACCATTCTGGTCGGCAGCGTGGCCTGGCTGGTCGTGCTGAGCCAGAAAGACGCCGTGCTGAGCCTGGCCGTCGAACCGCTGCACAACGGCAGCGTCCACATGATCGACCTGATCGCCAAGGCTTTCCTGTTCATTGTCGGCGGCCTGGGCGTGGTCGCCGCCATCGACGGTCCCTACCAGATGTGGCACTACGCCAACAAGCTCAAGATGACCCGTCAGGAAATGATTCAGGAATCGAAAGAATCGGACGGCAATCCTCAGATCAAGGGCAAGATCCGCCAGATGCAGCGCGAGATGGCAAGGCGCCGCATGATGGCCGACGTGCCCACCGCCGACGTGGTGGTGACCAACCCGACCCACTACGCCGTGGCGCTGAAGTACGCCGATGGCCAGCGCGGCGCGCCGCGCGTGGTCGCCAAGGGTAGCGACGAGGTCGCCGCCAAGATCCGCGAACTGGCCAAGGAGCACAAGGTGGCCCTGCTGGAAGCGCCGGCCCTGGCCCGTGCGCTGCACAAGCACACCGAGATCGGCGACGAGATTCCGGAAGCCCTTTACTCGGCCGTGGCCGAAGTGCTGGCGTATGTGTTCCAGCTGCGCGCCTACAAGAAGGGTGCCGGCAAGTATCCGGACCGCCCTGGCAAGCTGGCCGTGCCGCCCGAGCTGGACCCGCACAACCCGGCATCGCAAGTGAAGAAATCGCCTGACAACAATAGTGGAGCAACGCCATGAACTCGATGAAACTGCCAGCCTGGATGATGGGCATGAAAGGCGGCGGCAACGCCCTGGCCGCGCCGATCATCATCATTCTGCTGTTGTCGATGATGATCCTGCCGTTGCCGGCCTTCGTCCTCGACCTGTTCTTCTCGTTCAACATCGCCTTGTCGGTGATCGTGCTGCTGACCAGCCTGTACACGGTCAAGCCGCTCGACTTCATGGCCTTTCCGACCATCCTGCTGGTGTCGACCATGCTGCGCCTGTCGCTCAACGTCGCCTCCACCCGCGTGGTGCTGACCCAGGGCCACACCGGCGGCGCCGCGGCCGGCAAGGTGATCGAAGCGTTCGGCCACTTCCTGATCGGCGGCAACTACACGGTCGGTATCGTCGTGTTTATCATCCTGACCATTATTAACTTCACCGTCGTCACCAAGGGTGCGGGCCGGATCGCCGAAGTGGGCGCCCGCTTCGCCCTGGACGCCATGCCGGGCAAGCAGATGGCCATCGACGCCGACCTCAACGCCGGCCTGATCGGCGAAGACGAAGCGCGCCGCCGCCGTACCGAAGTGGCCCAGGAAGCCGAGTTCTACGGCGCCATGGACGGTGCCTCCAAGTACGTGCGCGGCGACGCCGTGGCCGGCATCATGGTCACCGTCATCAACGTCATCGGCGGCCTGCTGGTCGGCGTGATCCAGCACGACCTGGCCTTCGGCGACGCTGCCAAGACCTACACCCTGCTGGCCATCGGTGACGGCCTGGTGGCGCAGATTCCTTCGCTGATCATTTCGGTCGCGGCCGGTATCGTGGTCTCGCGCGTGGCAAGCGAGCAGGACATTGGTACCCAGCTGGTGCGCCAACTGTTCGCCAAACCCGAAGTGCTGTACATCACCGCCGCCATCATCGGCGGCATGGGCTTGATTCCCGGCATGCCGAACCTGGTGTTCCTGCTGCTGGCAGGCGTACTGGGCGGTTCCGCCCACGCGATCAAGAAAGGCGCCAAGGTGGCCGTGGCCAAACAGGCCGACACGGCAGCGGCGGCGGCCTCGCCGGCAGCCGCGCCCGAACAGGAAGAAGCCAGCTGGCAGGACATCATGCCGGTCGACACGCTCGGGCTGGAAGTCGGCTACCGCCTGATTCCGCTGGTCGACAAGACCCAGGGGGGCGAGCTGCTCAAGCGCATCAAGGGCATCCGCAAGAAATTCGCCCAGGAAGTCGGATTCCTGGCGCCGCCGGTGCACATCCGCGACAACCTGGAGTTGAAGCCCTCGGCCTACCGTATCACCCTCAAGGGCGTGGAAGTGGGCACCGGCGAAGCGCTCAACGGCCAGTTCTTGGCGATCAATCCGGGCATGGCCAGCGGCAACCTGCCAGGCCTGGTGACCACCGATCCCGCCTTCGGCCTGCCCGCCGTGTGGATCGACGCCGGCCTGCGCGACGAAGCGCAAAGCATGGGCTACACCGTGGTCGACGCCGGCACCGTCGTGGCCACGCACCTGAATCATTTGATCACCACGCATGCCTCCGAACTGCTGGGCCGTGCCGAAGTGCAAGCCTTGCTCGATCACCTGACCAAGGAAGCGCCGAAACTGGTCGAAGACCTGGTGCCGAAAGTGGTCTCGTTGTCGACCTTGCAAAAGGTCTTGCAGAATCTGCTGATCGAAGGCGTGCACATCCGCGATATGCGCACCGTGATCGAAACCCTGTCGGAATACTCGGGCCAGATCCAGGACCCGAACGAGCTGACCGCCCTGGTACGGGTGGCGCTGGGCCGCGCCATCGTGCAGCAACTGTTCCCCGGCACAAACGAGTTGTCGGTCATGACACTGGACAATCGCCTGGAACGCCTGCTGCTGCAAGCCATGGGGCAGGGCGGCGACGGCGCCGGCATCGAACCCGGCCTGGCCGACACCATCGCCCAGCAGGCCGGCGCGGCGGCGGCGCAGCAGGAACAGATGGGCTTGACGCCGGTGCTGCTGGTGCCAGGTCCGCTGCGGGCCTTGCTGTCGCGCTTCCTGCGCCGCGCCCTGCCGCAGTTGAAGGTGCTCTCGCACAATGAAATTCCAGAGACCAAGACGATCCGGGTGACCAGCCTGGTCGGTGCCGGTTGAGGTTCAAGCCACTTCTTTGGGAGCGCCGCAAAAGTCGACGAGCAATGCGGGGACATAGATGTCCTCATCGATACGGGGGAAGCGGATGCCATAGCCGCCCGCATTGAGCTCGATTTCCGCTAGCGCGGATGGGAGGGCGGTGTCGAGTGCCCGAATCAGGCTCAACGGTATGCTGAGTTCCACGCCGCTTGACAGTCCGACGATCAGTCGCCCAGTCGTGCTGTCATAGCGGGCTGAGGTGGCTGACGGGATCGTCTGGCGCAGCAACTTGCCACGCTGTGTTGCAATTTCGTATTCGCTTTCAGTAACGTCCATGAATCCTCTCCCATGCTGAACAGGCTTGGTCGCGTGAGTAGATGACAATATTCAGGCCCCTTATTGGGAAAACTGTAGGCATTATCTCAAACCCGTGAAAGCACTGCGCGGCGTACGCGAAGCCTTCAAGAATGGGCTAGCGCACGCGATCCGGTTTCATCTGGCTCAATCGTACGGGTGAGGAGCCCCGGCCGAAATAGCCCCCTTTTCCCCGCCTTCTCCCCCGATGGTTTCCCTCCAGCATCGTCAATAATGGTTCCTGTGAGATGGGCAAGTGCCTCATGTGGAGAGCGCGCCCGCAGTACCCCAGGAGTTGGCGATGAACGTGAAAAAATTTACAGCTGCGACGTCCCGCGAAGCCTTGCGCAAAGTGCGCGATGCGCTCGGCCCCGATGCCGTCATCCTGTCCAATCGCCCGGTCGATGGCGTGGTCGAAATCCTCGCACTGGCCAATGACGATGTGGCGTCGATGGCGTCGCCCGCCCACGAAACCGACATGGCCCAGCCGCGTCCGCATCTGTCGATGCCGCCCGAGTCCTACGCCAACCGGCGCGTCGCGGCGCCGCAGCCGGAAGCGTTCGACATGTCAGCCATGCAACTGCAGATGACCACGCAAATGCAGTCGATGATGCAAACCGCGATCGCCCACGCCAAGGACAGCGCCGCCGCCGAAATGAACGGCATGATGAGCGAGCTGCGCGCCATGCGTGGCCTGATGGAAACCCAGCTGGCCGAAATTTCCTGGAGCGCCACGCAGCAGCGCGAACCGCAGAAAACCGCCGTGCTGCGCGATATGCTGGCCGCCGGCTTCTCGGCCAGCCTGTCGCGCTACCTGATCGAAAAACTCCCGGCCGGCAAGAGTGCCGAAGACAGCCTGCGCTGGATTAAGACTGTACTGTCGCGCAACCTCACCACCATCAGCAACGAAGACGAGATCCTGGAAAAGGGGGGCGTGTTCGCCCTGGTCGGCCCCACCGGCGTGGGCAAGACCACCAGCACCGCCAAGCTGGCCGCGCGCTGCGTGATGCGCCACGGCCCGGAAAAGCTGGCCCTGATCACCACCGACGCCTATCGTATCGGCGGCCACGAACAGCTGCGCATCTACGGCAAGATCCTGGGCGTGATGGTGCACTCCGTCAAAGACGAAGCCGACCTGCGCATCGCCCTGAAAGAACTGCGCAACAAGCACACCGTCCTGATCGACACCGTCGGCGTGTCGCAGCGCGACCACAACGTGGCCGAACAGGTCGCCATGCTGAGCGAAAGCGGCGCCGACGTGAAGCGCCTGCTGTGCCTGAACTCGACCTCGACCAACGAAACCCTCAACGAAGTGGTGCGCGCCTACCAGGGCAGCGGGCTGGCCGGCTGCATCATGACCAAGCTCGACGAAGCGGCCTCGATCGGCAACGTGCTCGACGTGGTGATTCGCCAGAAGCTGAACCTGTTCTACATCTCGAACGGCCAGCGCGTGCCGGAAGACCTGCACCTGGCCGACCGCGCCATGCTGATCGACCGCGCCTTTCGCCTGAAAAAGGACAGCGCCGCCAGCCAGTACGCCGACGCCGAACTGCCGCTGCTGATGGCCAACGCCGGCAACGCCCACAACGACCGCAGCCTGCGCGAGGTGTCCCTTGGCTAATTTCGATTTCGACCAGGCAGAAGGCCTGCGCCGCATGCTGGCGGGGCCCAAGCCCCGCATCGTCAGCTTTCTCTCGGCCACCCCGCAGGACGACAAGGGCGCCATGCTGGTCAACCTGGGCGCCTCGCTGGCGCGCTCCGGCAACGACGTGCTCATCGTCGACGCCTGCGAACGCGAATACGGCGTGGCCCAGCGCCTCGGCCTGGACAAGTCGCCCAGCGTGCTGCAGGTGGCGCGCCAGGAATGCGCCTTGAATGAAGTGATCCACCCGGCCCCGCAAGGCTTCAACGTGGCCAGCATGGCGCGCGTGGCCGGCAAAAGCGTCGGGCGCACCGGCGCCGACGAAGCGCGCCGCCTGGCCAAGACCTTCGACGTGCTGGTCAAGCAGACCGGCATCGTCATCGTCGACGGCGAATTCGGCGCCGACGGCATGTTCCCGGTACCGGCCATGGCCAGCGCGGAAATCGTGGTGCAGGTGTCCACCAGCGCCGCCTCGATCACCGCCGCCTACGCCCTGATCAAACGCCTGTCGCAGGAGCTGGGCCGGCGCCCGTTCGGCATTCTGGTGACCAACGCATCCGAGGCCGAAGCCAAGGTTGTATACGATAATATGTCATCTGCGGCAAGTCGTTACCTGGCAGTGCAGCTGACGTCGATGGGATCGGTCCCGGCCGACGAATACCTGCACCGCGCCGCGCGGCTCGGCCGCGCCGTGGTCGATGCCTTTCCGCTGGCCGGCGCGTCGGTGGCATTTCGCCAGCTGGCCGGGCGGTTTGCCATGACCGGCATGCCGCAGCTGGGCCGCACCGGGAGAACCACCCATTTTGGCGCTTAACTAACACCACATTCACGACGCATGTACACGCCCAAAGGGAAAGCGGACAAGAACCATTTGCTGACGGAGCACATGCCGTTGGTGAAGCGTCTCGCCCACCACATGAAGGCCAAGCTGCCGCCCAGCGTGGAAGTCGATGACCTGGTCCAGGCCGGCATGATCGGCCTGCTGGACGCCATCAGCCGCTACGAGGAAACCCACGGCGCCCAGTTCGAGACCTATGCGGTGCTGCGCATCCGCGGCGCCATGCTCGACGAACTGCGCAACAGCGACTGGCTGCCGCGCTCGATGCGCCAGAACATGCGCAAGATCGAGCAGGCCATGAGCACCCTGCAGCAAAAGCTCGGCCATCCGCCGACCGAATCGGAAGTGGCCAAGATGCTCAAGCTGTCGCTGGCCGATTACCAGGAGATGCTGTCCGACGGCGGCGGCCACCAGCTGGTGTACTACGAAGACTTTCACGACAATGACGGCAACGACAGCTTCCTCGACCGCTACGCGGTGGACGACGCCGACCCGCTGCGCAGCCTGCTCGACGGTGACTTCCGCCAGGCCGTGATCGATGCCATCGACGCCTTGCCGCCGCGTGAGAAGATCCTCATGGGCCTGTACTACGAAGAAGAACTGAACCTCAAAGAGATCGGGGCCGTCATGGGCGTATCGGAATCGCGCGTCTCGCAGCTGCACACCCAGGCGGTGGCGCGGCTGCGGGCCACACTCAAGGAGAAGGCGTGGACTGGGCCAGCATAGCCGGGCTGGTGCTGGCGCTGGCCGGTCTCCTGATCGGCCACGGACTGGAAGGCGGCAAGCTGGCCTCTCTGGTGCAGCCGGCCGCCTTCGCCATCGTCGTCATCGGCACCGCCGGCGCGGTGCTGCTGCAGACCGAGGGGCCGACCTTCATGCGCGGCGTACGCATGCTGCGCTGGGTATTTCGTCCGCCGCCGAGCCGGCGCGCCAAGCTGGCGCGCGAGATCGCCG
>CBFGOU010000136.1:0-9974 GCA_965650445.1 uncultured Oxalobacteraceae bacterium
CTGCGGTTGCCGCCGCGCCAGCAGTACACCAGCGGCTTCCAGTCCTTGGGCATGTCCTGCCACAGGGTTTCGAGATGGCGCGCGATATTCCTCGACACCAGCGCCGCGCCGACCTTCTTGGCCTCGAACGCGCCGGTCTGCTTGTACAGCGTGCCGACGCGGATGCGCTCGTCGTTGTCGAGCACCGGGCAGTTGATCGCGCCGGGGATATGGTCGAGCGCGAATTCGCCTTCGCTGCGCACGTCGATGATGCAGTCGAACTGGTCGAGCGCGGGTAGGATCTGGGAAAACAGCTGCAGGGCCGGGTATTTCATCGGGTTTTGATCAGGGCGGAAAATTGCGGCCAAATATTGGCCAGGATAATCGGATGCGCAGCGGCGCTGGGATGCAGCCGGTCGCCTTGAAACAGGGCCGGCTTGTCGGCCACGCCGTCGAGCATGAAGGGCACCAGCGGCGCCTTGAACTGCCTGGCCAGCGCGCCGTACATGGCGTAAAAGCTGTCGGTATAGGCGCGCCCGTAATTGGCCGGCATGCGCATGCCCACCAGCAGGACCTTGGCCTTGCTGGCGTAGGACAGATCGACCATCGCGCGCAGATTGGCTTCGGCGGCCGGCACCGGCAAGCCGCGCAGGCCATCGTTGGCGCCCAGTTCGATGACCACGATATCCGGCTTGTGCTGCCTGAGCAGGGCCGGCAGGCGGCTCCTGCCGCCGCTGGTGGTCTCGCCGCTGATGCTGGCGTTGACCACGGCCGCGTCGATCTTTTCGGCCCGGAGCTTTTGTTCGAGCAGGGCGACCCAGCCGGCGCCGCGCGCCAGGCCGTACTCGGCCGACAGGCTATCGCCCAGCACCAGCACGGTTTTTGGTGCAGAATAGGCGCTCGCCGAGGCGGCCAGCATCAGCAGGCCGCAGATCGCCCACTTTTTGAAATGAACCAGCATGCGTGACATTCCTGAAACTTCCAATCGCAAGATCCCCGGCGGGGCCGGCCGGCAGGCGTCCGCGGCGATCGAAGTGATCGGGCTGTCCAGGCGCGTTGCCGATGCAAGTGGCGAACTGGCCATCCTGCACGATATCGATTTTACCGTGCAAGCGGCCGAGACGCTCGCCATTGTGGGCGCGTCCGGTTCCGGCAAGTCGACCTTGCTCGGTCTGCTGGCCGGGCTGGACCTGCCCAGCAGCGGCAAAGTGCTGCTCGACGGCGTGGATATTTTTGCCCTCGATGAGGATGGACGGGCGCGCCTGCGCAAGGAAAAGCTGGGCTTCGTGTTCCAGTCCTTCCAGCTGCTGGGGCACCTGACGGCGCTGGAAAACGTCATGCTGCCGCTGGAACTGCGCGGCGAGGCGGGTACGCGCGCGCAGGCCGCCGCCATGCTCGAGCGGGTCGGCCTGGGCAGCCGTCTGCACCACTATCCGAAAACCCTGTCCGGCGGCGAGCAGCAGCGGGTGGCGCTGGCGCGCGCCTTCGTGCCGCAGCCGCCGCTGCTGTTCGCCGACGAACCGACCGGCAGCCTGGACGCGGCCACCGGCGAAGCGGTCATCGCGCTGATGTTCGAACTGAACCGCGAGCGCGGCTCCACCCTGGTGCTGGTGACCCACGACACGGCAATGGCGCAGCGCTGCGCGCGCACCATTACCATCGCCGCCGGCCGGCTCGTCTAACCTTTCGGCTTCGGATTGAGCACGGCCTCGGCCTGGCTGCGCTGGGCCTCGGTGAGCCGCCTGGCCACCAGGGCCGCCATCGGCGCGGCCTGCTGGTTGCCGACCTTTTCGGCCAGGCGCAGCCACACATACGACTGCACCGGATCGGCCGCGCCGCCTTCGCCCTTGAACAGCATCACGCCGGCATTGGCCATGGCATCGGCCTGGCCCTGGCTGGCCGCCGCGATGAACAGCTTGCGGGCGATGGCCAGGTCCTTGGCGACCTGATTGCCCTCGTAGAAGTAGGTCGCCAGCGCATTCTGCGCTTCCGGATGGCCAGCCACGGCGGAGGCCTTGTAGAAGGCCAGCGCCTTGGCCGGGTCGGACGCGCCCGCGCCGCCCTGGTCGTACATGCGCGCCAGCGCCAGCAGCGCGTGCGGCTTATGGCTGTCCGGCTTGGGATTGAAGGCGGCCTGCTGGTACCAGCCCAGGGCTTTGGCCCCATCGCGCGCCAGCGCGCCACCTTCATCGTAAGCGCGCGCCAGCGCCCACTGGGCCGGCGCATACCCGTACTCGGCCGCGCTGGCCAGCAGGCGCTCGCCTTCGCGCGGGTTGGCGTCGCCGCCCACACCGCCCAGCAGCATGCGGCCCAGCGTATAGCGCGCCGGGATGTAGTTCAGGCGTTCGGCGTCGGCATAGTAGCGGCGTGCGGCGGCCGCATCCTTGGGCACGCCGGCGCCCTGCATGGCCATGCCGGCCAGGCGCAGCTGGGCCTGCACGCGCGGCGGCGCCGCTTCCGGGCTGGCCGGATTGTAGGCGGCCATGTGCGCGGGGACGGTGCGTGCATTGGCCAGCCTGGTGTACCAGGCCGCCGCCTGCGCCAAGTCCGGCTTGACGCCTTCGCCGTTCAGGTACATATCGCCCAGCATCAGCGCCGCCTCGTCCCAGCCCACGGTCTTGTACGCGGTCTTGAACTGTTCCATGGCGCCGGCGAAGTCGCCCTTGTCGTACAGGGCGAACGCGCGGTCGAGCGTCTTGTCCTTGCGGGCGATGTAGTTGCGGCCCGCCGCTGCCGCGCGGTCGCCCTTGGTGCATCCGGCCGGCAGCACCACCTTGTCGTTGGCGGCGTCGCCATACGGGCTGGTGTCGCGGAAGCTGGTTTCGGGCGCTTCCTCGCCTTCCTGCACCGGTTGCGCTTCGTTGCCGTCGTTGTCGCGCGCGCGCCCGTGGAAGTGGTCCATGTACTCGTCGATCATCGCCTGCGCCGACGCGGTAAAGTCGAACGCGCACGACGATGCCGAGGACCGGTCGATCCGGCGTATGGTGGCGCCGGCCCGTTTGGGCGCCAGGCGCCCGAGCACCGTGACGACGGAAATCTCCTGCGCCGGGATGGCCCCCTGCGCGGCCGCCGCCGGAGCCTGCGCGGCCGCCGGCTGGGCGGCGGCGCACAGGATCGCGGCCGCCAGCGCGATGCTTGTCGCGGTATGCGGCCGCATGCTTATTGCATCCGGAAGTTGGCACCGATCATGATGCGGCTTCCGTAGAACGCGTCGGCCAGGACGTTCGGCGTGCCATCGGCGAAGTTGGCATAGCCGCCCGTGCCGGTGGTGCGGCGCGACAGGTTCAGATTGCGGCCTTCGGCAAAAATCTCGATGCCGTTGCGGAAGCGGTAAGCCATCTTGGCGTCGACGAAGCGGGTGATGTTGGTAAACACCGGCGAACCGGGGTTGTACGGCACGCGCCAGTTGACCGCGCCATCGGCCGGGAAGTTGTTCACCGCGGTGCCCGAGCATGGCGAGATGCAGCTGAATACCGGCGCCACCACCTGCAGGGCGATGCGGGCCGAGAAGGCGCCGTCGTCGTACCACAGCGAGGCGTTGTACGAGTACTTCGGCTCGAACGGCACCGGCAGCGATTCGCCCGTCAGCAGGTCGCGCGAGCTGGCGGCGGAGCTGGTGGACTTGTTGCGGGTGTAGTTCGCATCCAGGCCGGTATAGCGCAGGAACCATGGCAGGAAGGTGAACGCGGTCTTGGTACCGAGTTCGACACCGGTGCGGGTCGTGGCCGGCTGGTTTTCCCACTGGTCGTAGGTAAATTGCAGGTCCTTGAGCGCAACGCCGGTGACGGGATCGACCGCGGCGGAGCCGGCAAACGGATGCTGATTGAGCTTGGTGACGCGCAGGGTGCCGGCGCCGATGCGACCGGCCTGCTTGAACGCGGCGGCCGAGAACATGGTGTCCTTGTTGACATACCATTCAAGGCTCAGGTTGCGGTTGATGTTGGTGAAAGGCTTCAGGCCGGGATTGCCCATCACGCCGCTGCAGCGCTGATCGCGCTCGCTGCCGTCGCCGTCCTCCACATCCACCAGCCGTTCGTCGTAGGTGCACGAGGCCGAAGGCAGCATGCGCGAGATGCCGGGACGGGCGATGGTCTTGGCCTGGTTGTAGCGCAGGACCAGCTGGTTGGGGACCATCCACAGCGCCAGGTTATAGATCGGCATGAGATCGGTGGTGTCGCTGGACAGCGAGGTGTTCTTGCGCAGCACCGAGGTGACGGTGCCGCCGGCCGCGGCCGGGTTGGCCGGGTCGTAGTTGGCGGTCTTGCGGATCGTCGTGAAAGTCATGAAGCCGGAACCGGTGGCGTTGACCTTCACATAGCGCACGCCGGCATTGCCCGACAGTTCCATGCCGAACGGCAGGGCCATGCTGGTAAAGGGCAGGCGGTCGAATTCGAACTCGGTCATCAGGTAACCGGCCGTGGTCTTTTCGCGGAAGGCTTCGTAGGGCTGGTCGTAGGTCTTGCCATCGCTGGCGGTGCAGGACTTCAGGCAGTCGAGGTTGTAATTCGGGATGCCGGAGAGCGCATAGAACTTGTCGATGTCGAGGGTGTACCAGCCGTTGAGCATATTGTCCGGCCGGTCTTTCGCGCCGTGGTAGAACTGGGCGTTCGGCGCCACCACCAGGCTTTGCGCGATCAGGTTCTTGTACGCGTCGGGCGGGAGCACCATCGGGCCGTGCAGTGCGGTGGCGGGGGTCGCGCTCGGCACATAGCCGTAGTCGCACTTCTGCCCGCCGGCGCCGAGCGAGCCCGGGGTGTCCTGGCAACCGATGATGCTGCTGCGCAGGTTAATGTTGGGCAGATACACGCCCGGCACATAGCCGGCGGTGCCGAAGTTGCCCTGCGGGTCCTGCAAGGTCTGGCCGCCGGTAAACCAGGACTTGTTGCGGGTGTCGGTGTACTTGAGGCCGAACTTGACGTTGGTCAGGAACGGGACCTTCTCGCTCAGCGAATAGGTCAAGTCCAGCTTGCCGGTGCGCTCGCCGGTGTCGGTCTCGCGGGTATTTTGCAGCGGGATGCCGAGCGTTGGCGTGACCAGCGGCTTCTGCGCGGCGGTATAGGCCGGAATGGCCACCGTATTGCTTGCCGACAGTGCCACCGCCTTGCTGGCGGCCTGCTGGATCAGCGGTGCGTAGGCGTCGTAGTTGAGCTGGTTGAAAGTGGTGCTGGCCGGGAACTCGTAGGTATACGTCCCGTCCGGCAGCACGCTGATGGTCGACTGGCCATAGTACTGGTTGATGCCCTGGACGCGCTTGTCGATGCGGCGCAGCTTGGACTTGGCGTCGCCGACGAAGAACTCGGCTTTCAGGCCATCCTTGCGGTAGGTGCCGCCGGTCTGGAAATACTGGGCGCTGGTGTCGATGTGGCCCTTGGCCATGTCGACGCCGGCCGAGCCGTCGGTGATGGTGTATTTCGTCACGTGGTGGGCATCGTCGACCACGACCGAACCGGGAATGACGTTGGCGACGGCGCCCTGGGCCGGCATGGCGCCGCTGCGGAACGACGCCGTGCTCGGGTACAGGTAGTAGCCGTAGCCGGGGGTGACGCTGCGCACCCCGGCGGCGCTGTCGGTGAAGGCCGGGACCACGCCCGCGGTGGTCAGGAGGGTGGCCGGATTGCTGCTCATGCCGCCCAGGCTGTAGCTGCCGATGTAGTCTTCCACCGTGCGCTTGGACGAGCTGCCCTTGCCGTACACGGTCAGGTTCTCGTTGACCTTGAAGTCGAAGCGCAGGTCGCCGCTGCGGCGCTCGTCGGTCTGGCGCTTGACGAAGTAGCGGATCGCGTTGGGCGTGTAATCGTTCCACTGGTTCAGGCAGCTGAGCAGTTCGTTGCCGCGCTGGGTGATGGCGAAGATGCGCGCGTTGTTGGCGGTCGGAATGCTATTTTGCTGCGCGGTCGTCAGGGCCGGGAAGGCGGCGTAGCAATCCTGCTTGGTGGCGGCCGCCGCGGACTTGGTCACCACCTCGCGCGGCGTGCCGGCAAAGCTGTTCACGCCGGCCGGCATGTTCGTCACGGCCATCTGCTGGTCGACGCTGGCGTCGCTCCTGGTGAGCAGGTCGGGCAGGTAGCTGAAGGTCTTGTTGGGCGAATTGTCGAAGTCTATCGCGCGGATCGTACCGGCCTGGTTGTTCGAGCCGCCGGCGGTGAGCGAATGGCCCTCGTTCTGGGCCTTGGACATATTGCCGTTGAAGACGACACCCAGACGGCCATCGAGGTACTTGTCGGCAAAGACCAGGTTCAGGTCGGGAGTGACCTTCTTGTTGATCGAATTTTGCGCGGCGCTGACGCGGGCCGACAGGAACTGCTTTTTGAAGTCCAGGCCGGTGCGGGTCTTGATGATGATGCCGCCGCCCAGCGAACCTTCGGTCATGTCGGCGGTCGAGCCCTTGACCACGTCGACGCTCTTGATCAGGTCCGAGGACAGTTCGCGCAGTTCGACGCCGCGCCCTTCGCCACGGCCGTTCAGGTCGGCGCCGCCGGCCTGCACGCCCTGGCCGTCGATCTCGACGCGGGTCAGGTCGGGCGTGTTGCCGCGCACGGTCACGTTGATGCCTTCGCCGAAGTCGCCGCGGTCGAGGGCGATGCCGGCAATGCGCGAAATGGCTTCGCCGACGTTACGGTCCGGGAAGGCGCCGACATCCTCGGCGATGATCGAATCCATGGCCGTGGCCGCGTTCTTCTTGCGGTCGATGGCCGTTTGCTGCGACGCCCGGGTGCCGACCACCAGCACCTTGGTCACTTCGCCGTCGCCCTCGACGGCTTTCTGATCCTGGGCCAGCACGGTGCCCGACATCAGCGACGCCATCGCCAGCGACACGGCGTAGCTGATCTGCTTGCGGCGCAATACCACGTATGAATTCTCACGCATTTTAAAAAGTCTCCTCAACTCACTACGAGTGATGTAATTGTTGTCAATCCTGCCGATGGCGGTGGTGGTATGTATCCGCGCGACAGCGATTCCGTAGTGTAAGTAGTTGTAACTTTTGTGGAAGAGGCGTTTTGATTCAGTCATCCGGTTGAGCAATTGCCGGTGCGCTCAGGCCGAAACGAGCAAATGCGTGATTATTCGGACCCGTACCGTCGTTTTTTAATCATACTGATTACGAATACGTCATTGCGTTTCAGGCATGTCTGATCAATTGGCGGATTGCCGGAGGCAATTCACCGGCCGTCAGACCGGCCGGGCCGATGCCTTGCGCGACCAGCCGGTCGGCCGCGGCGCCGTGCAGCCAGACCGCGCCGATCGCCGCCTGCCATTGCGGCCAGCCTTGCGCCAGCAGGCTGCCGCACAGGCCGGCCAGGACGTCGCCGGTACCGCCCGTGGCCAGGCCCGGGTTGCCGGTGGGATTGATCACCACGGCGCCATCCGGGGCGGCGATCACGCTGCCCGACCCCTTGAGCACGGCGATGGCGTCAAAGCGCGCCGCCAGTTCGCGCGCCGCGGCCAGGCGGTCGTGCTGGATGACGGTTGCCGTCACGCCCAGGAGGCGGGCCGCCTCCAGCGGATGCGGGGTCAGGATGGCCGGTGCGGCGCGCCCGGACAGGCGCTGCTGCAGGTCGATGGTGGCGGCGACCAGGTTGAGCGCATCGGCATCGAGCACCAGCGGCGCGCTGCCGGCCAGCGCCTTGGCCAGCACCTGCATGGCCAGCGCCGAATCGCCCATGCCGGGCCCGAGCACCAGCACCGCGGCGGGGTTGGCGAAGCCGGCCGCGTCGCGAAACATGATTTCGGGATGGAGCGGGTCGTACGGCGGTGCGCGATCGATGGTCGCGGCGAACACACGGCCGGCGCCCGAAAACAGGGCGGCGCGCGCCGCCAGCACGGCCGCGCCCACCATGCCCTGCGCCGCGCCCACGATGGCGACGTCGCCGAAGCTGCCCTTGTGGCTGGCGTGGCGGCGCGGCGCCAGATGCGCGCGAAACAGCGCCGCTTCGCCCAGCCGGGCTTCGGCCGGCGGCAGCAGGGCGGCGGGAATGTCCAGCGGCGCGACCTGGACCGTGCCCGCGTAGTCGCGCCCCTCGCAGGTATGCAGGCCGGGCTTGTCGGCGATAAAGGTAATGGTGTGGCTGGCGTCCATGGCAACGCCGTCCGGGCCGATGACCGCGCCGGTGTCGGCGTCCAGCCCGCTGGGCACGTCCAGCGCCAGCACCGGACGGCCGGCGCCCGAGACGGCCAGCACGAGTGCGCGCGCGCGCCCGTCCAGCGGGCGGCCCAGGCCGATGCCGAACAGGCCGTCGATCGCCAGCACCCAGCCGGGTTCGTCTTCAGGCGCATCGATGAAGCGGGCAGCGCTGGCCTGGGCGCGCGCCAGCGCATGGGCCGCCTCGGGCGAGCGCTCCGCCCCGGGCACATGGATCAGCGCTACCTCGACTCCGGCCTGGCACAGGTTGGCGGCCGCTTCCAGCGCATCGCCGCCGTTGTTGCCGGGACCGGCCAGCACCAGCACCGGGCCGCTGCCGCCTTCGAGCAGGGCCAGCGCGGCGTTGGCGGCGGCCTGGCCGGCGCGCTGCATCAGCGCGCCCGGCGGCAACTGGGCGCAGGCCGCGCGTTCGATGCCGCGGATCTGCGCGACGCTGTATAAGGAATGCATGATGTGCCTGTCCAATTCTGTCAATGTTGCGCCATTTTTAACGGTGGTTGGCTACAATGCGCACGCGCGGATGGCCCGCACCAACCACACACGCTCGAGGAAAGCACATGGATTGGCAATTCTGGATCGATCGGGGCGGCACTTTCACGGACATCGTAGCGCGCCGGCCGGATGGCCAGGTAGTCACCCAAAAACTGTTGTCGGAAAATCCCGAACATTATCGCGACGCCGCCATTGCCGGCATCCGCCGCGTGCTCGGACTGGCCGATGGCGAACCGGTGCCGGTCGAGCGGATCGAGGCGGTGAAGATGGGCACGACGGTGGCCACCAACGCGCTGCTCGAGCGCAAGGGCGAACCGACCGCGCTGGCGATCACGCGCGGCTTTCGCGACGCCTTGCGCATAGCTTACCAAAACCGTCCGCGCCTGTTCGAGCGCCACATCGTGCTGCCCGAACTGCTGTACGGCGAAGTCATCGAGATCGACGAGCGCATCGGCGCGCACGGCGAGGTGGTGCGCGCACTCGATGGCGCCGCCACCCGCGCCGCGCTGCAGGAACTGTACGGGCGCGGCATGCGCTCGCTGGCCATCGTGTTCATGCACGGCTACCGCTATACCCGGCATGAGGCGCAGGCGACCGCCATCGCGCGCGAGATCGGCTTTACCCAGGTGTCGGTATCGCACCATGTCAGCCCGCTGATGAAGCTGGTCGCGCGCGGCGACACCACCGTCGTCGACGCCTACCTGTCGCCGATCCTGCGGCGCTATGTCGACCAGGTGGCCGAACAGATTCCCACCGTCAATCTGCAATTCATGCAATCGAACGGCGGCCTGACCGATGCCCACACCTTCCAGGGCAAGGACAGCATCCTGTCGGGACCTGCCGGCGGCATCGTCGGCATGGCGCGCGCCAGCCGCCTGGCCGGCTTCGAGCGCGTGATCGGCTTCGACATGGGCGGCACCTCGACCGACGTGTCGCACTACTCGGGCGAGTACGAGCGCGTGTTCGACACGCAGGTGGCCGGCGTGCGCGTGCGGGCGCCGATGATGAACATCCATACCGTCGCCGCCGGCGGCGGTTCCATCGTTCATTTCGACGGCAGCCGCTACCGGGTGGGCCCCGACAGCGCCGGCGCCAATCCGGGACCGGCCAGTTACCGCCGCGGCGGTCCGCTGACCGTCACCGATTGCAACGTCATGCTGGGCAAGATCCAGCCTGCCTATTTCCCCCAGCTGTTCGGGCCGGATGCCGGCCAGCGCCTCGACTCCGACGCCGTGCGCGCCAGCTTCGTGGCCATGGCGCACACCATCGGCGCGGCCACCGGCAGCGTACCGGCGCCCGAGCGGGTGGCCGACGGCTTCATCCAGATCGCGGTTGGCAATATGGCCAACGCCATCAAGCAGAT
>CBFGOU010000137.1:0-9952 GCA_965650445.1 uncultured Oxalobacteraceae bacterium
GCCATCCTTGTCGAGCATGCCATCGTCGCCCTGCACGATCCGGTCGCGCACCTGCCCCCTGCTCAGCCGCGCCCGGGCGACGACCGCCGCAGCGTCGATAGCCGCTGGGCGCTGTGCCAGCGTCCACTGGTGGAAGTGGGCGCCGAATTGACCCCCGATATGCTCGATCTGCGTTATGACGAGGCCGGCGGCGTGTACCACGCGCCGCCGCACCTGATGGCCAACAACGGCATCCTGCTGGTCGACGATCTTGGCCGCCAGCATGTAACCAGCGCCGAGCTGCTCAACCGCTGGAGCGGTTCGCTGGCCAGCGGCACCGATCAGCTGACCATGAACGGAGGCCACAAGCTGAGCGTACCGTTCGACGTGACCGTGCTTTTCGCCACCAACATCGCGCCGCACTTGCTGCTCGACGAATCGTCGATGCGCCGGGTCGGCTACAAAATCCAGGTCGGTGCACTGGGGGAGGGTGCTTACCGGGCGCTGTTCCGCCGCCAGTGCCGGCTGGCCGGGATTGCGCATGAGGAAGAGGCGCTCGAGCACCTGATTGTTCGCTTGCACCGGCCGGCGTGCCGACCGCTGCTGGCCAGCTATCCGGCCGATCTGCTCGGCCGGGTGCTCGACTTTGCCAGTTTTGCCGGTGTTGCGCCACGCTTGAGCGTTGCGTCCATCGAGCAGGCCTGGATCAGCATGTTTGCCGGTACGAGCAGCGGCGCGCCAGCTCCGGCGCACGGGCCGGTTCCCTATTTCACCGCCTGCGGTGATCCCTTGCTGGAGAAAATATCATGAAGAACAAGCGTGCTCTTGTCATGCTCGGCGTCGCCATCCTTTTCGGGATCGCCGCCGTGTTGCTGGCCTCGCGCTGGCTGCTGGGCCAGAAAGCGGCCAAGCCGGCCCGGGTGGTGGTGGTCACCGCCGATATCAATCGCGGGCAACGCCTGAGCGCAGATATGTTGACACTGATGGAACGCCCAGTCAGCGAAGTGCCCACCGGCGCCTTCCATGACGCTGCCGTGCTGGCTGACCGGGTCCTGAAGGTCAACGTCGTCAAAGGCGAAGTGCTCAGCGAAGCCAAGCTGGCGCCGGCTGGCACCATGGGCGGGCTTTCGGCTCTGATCAGCGAAGGCAAGCGGGCGATCACGGTGCGCGTCAACGATGTGATCGGCGTGGCGGGGTTTGCGCTGCCGGGAAACTATGTCGACATCATCGTGCACACCGAGCGCGATCCGGCCGAGAACGAAAAGGCCCCGCGCGGCGCGTTGCACGTGTCGAAAATCGTGCTCGAACGCATCCTTGTGCTGGCAGTGGCGCAGGAAGTCAGCCGTGACGAAACCAAGCCCAAGGTCGTCAATGCGGTCACGCTGGAGGTCACCCCCGAACAGGCCGAGCACCTGGACCTGGCACGCGGTGTAGGCACCTTGTCGCTGGCGCTACGCAACCAGGTCGACCAGACCCTGCCGGACACCAGCGGTGCCACCAAGCACACCCTGCTTGATGAAAAGGAGCCGGTAGCCGCTAAGCCGGCCCCGATCAAGCGTGTGGTGGCGCGCGCACGTCCGCCGGCCTTGACGCCAGCAGTGACCCAGGTCAGGCGCGACTGCGTGAGCGTACTCAACGGGCTACACGTGTCGCAAGAGTGCTTCTGATATCAACGCGTCTTCTTTTGGGATGAGCGATATGAATACCTTGATCTGTAAGGCTGGCACGTCCGCGCGTTGGCAGCGCGCGCTTGGTCTGGCACTGGCGGCACTGGCGCACGGCGCCGTGATTGCCGCGCCTGCGCCGGAACAGGCTGGAGCGGCCAAGGTGCGTGCTGCCAAGGCCGCGACACCCGACGTGGTTCAGCGCACCGACAGCGGTCCGCGCTGCGCTGGCGAGGCATCCCGTCCGGCCAAGATGACGCTGGAAATGGGCAAGTCTACCCTGATGCGCTTGCCCGAACCGGTCATCCACCGCAGCGTGGGCGATGCTACGGTCGTCCAGGCCATGCTGGTGGCGCCGGACACGCTGTATCTGCTGGGCGTGGATGTCGGTACGACGAACATGATTATCCAGGGCAAAAGCGGGGTCTGCAGTGTGGTAGACCTGAATGTGCTGATGGATCCGGCTGCCCTGCAGGCGGCGCTGCAGGTCGCCATGCCCGAAGAAAAGGACATCAAGGTCAGCTCCGCGGCCGAGTCGCTGGTGCTGACCGGTACCGTGAGCGATGCCGAAGCGGTCATGCGTGCGCATGAGCTGGCGGTCAAATTCATGCACCAGCCCTTGCACGCCCTGCTGAAGAAGGGTGACGACGCTGGTACCGCCGTCGCAAGCGCATCGAACAACAAGGTAAAGTACGCTCCTGAAGACCGGGTAGTGAATCTGCTTAGCGTTGCGGCGCCACAGCAGGTACTGCTGGAAGTGAAAATTGCCGAGGTCTCAAAAAGCTTGCTGGAGCGGCTCGACGGTGGCCTGACCTGGCGTTTCTCGTCGGGCAGCTGGGGCGTCACCCTCCTGTCGAAATTCTTGAGCGGCGACGGCGGAGTTGTCGACGCGCGCAAATCCAACGGCAACCGTCTTAGTATCGACGCCAACAAGGAAGATGGTCTGGTGCGTATTTTGGCTGAGCCGAACGTGATGGCGATCAGCGGCCAGGAAGGCAGCTTCCTAGCCGGCGGCAAGATTTTCATTCCAGTCGCTCAGGAGAACAACAAAGTCACGCTGGAAGAAAAGGAATTTGGCGTGGGCCTGCGCTTTACCCCCACCGTGCTGGCAGGCGGCCGCATCAACCTGCGCGTTGCTCCCGAGGTATCGGAAATTTCGCGCGAAGGCATCGGCATTTCGGCAGCCGGCTTCACTGGTGCCGCTGTACTGCCACTGATTACTTCGCGCCGCGCCAGCACCACTGTGCAGCTATATGACGGTCAAAGCTTCGCCATCGGCGGCCTGATCAAGAACAATATGGTGACTAGTCTGAAGGGCTTGCCAGTGCTGGGCGAAATTCCTGTGCTGGGTGCCTTGTTCCGCAGTACCGACTACCAGCACGACAGAACCGAACTGGTGTTTGTCGTGACGGCCCACCTAGTCAAGCCGCTGCCACCGAACTATTCGCTACCGACCGATACGGTGACCCCGCCGTCGCGCGCGCAACTGCTGCTGGGCGGACGTCTGGAGGGCCCGCCTCCACGAGCGGCCGCGAATGTCACCCCCACCGCCAGCACGCCGGACAATGCGCACGGCTTCGAACTGAAATAGGAGAACGTTATGAACAGGCTCCATGGATATATCGCAGCCAGTGTACCGCTGGTCGTCCTGCTCAATGCCTGCGCACCGACCACGCCGCGCTGGGATAGCGGTTTCGGTAACGCAGTAAGGGCGTCCGTCGCCGCGCAAGTGATTGACCCGGCGGCAGTACGCAACACCACCCCGCCGGCCGGAATCGATGGCCGTGCCGCCGTGGCTGCGCAACAGCGCTATCAGCTCAGTTTCGGCACGCCTTCTCATGCCGAACCGCCGATGACCACGGGTGCCTCGAAATGAACCGCGTTTGCCGTCCGCGCGCCTTGCGTCGCCAAGGCGGCGCCTATGCGGTTATTTACGCGATTGCGTTGCCGGCAATGCTGGGCATGATAGGTTTGGCGATTGACTTATCCGTTGTGTACGCTCGCGGCCATGAACTGCAGACAATCGCCGATGCCGCCGCCTTGGCGGCCGCTCGCTCGCTGAACGGCACCGTAGCCGGGTTGACGGCAGCGAAGAACAGCGCGCGCGTGACGGCGCAAAAGAATAAGTTCCGCTTCCTTAACGCGGAGACGATCTCGTGGTCCGCCGACGCGCTCAGCTTTTCCGTCAGCACGAGCGGTCCGTGGCTGCCAGCGGAGGCAATATCTGCCAGCGATGTCGGCGACGTTCTCTATACCAAGGTCGACACCAGCGCTCTCGACTCGATTTACGGCAAAGTCTCCACGGTTTTTCTGCGCGTGGTTGGTGTCGATGCCGAGCAAAACCTGAGCCGCACGGCGATTGCAGGGCGCAGCATGACGTCTATGATCCCCTTGGCGATCTGCGCGCTCAACAATACGAAGATTACATCGCGCACGAACGCGCCGTCCACTGGTGTCGAGGAAATGCTGGAACACGGTTTTCGGCGTGGCGTCAGTTACAACTTATTGAACCTGAATCCGAACGGTACTACGCCCAAGTATTACGTCTTTAACCCGTTCGAAGTCGACTCGATGCCGCCTGCGGCGAGTCACCTGACGCCGGCGACCTTGCGCCCGCTGATGTGTACCGGCGCCATACCGGCGCCGGTGATCAGGAATGGTACCCAACTCAATGTCAGCGAAACGTTCTCGTCCGACATGGTGGCCGACCTCAATTCGCGCTTCGGAACCTACTCCGGGGGATCGCTGTGCACCAAATACAGTGCGCCTCCCGATGTCAACGTTATCGATTTCCGCGGCGGTTATACCAACTGGTGGATGAACGCAAGTCCCGCGCCTATCCAGGGAAGCGCGAGCTCGCTCACCACGAACGGCAAGCTGTTGACGATCGCCGACGTGAATGGCGCATCAGCGGGCACTACCAACGCCAGCTACGGGCCGCTTTGGTCCTTCAGCCGTCCAGTTCGCTACAACAGCAGTACCGGCACCGAAGGCGTCGCGTTCACTCGCACCGACTGGGCCAAGTTGTATCTGGTGAGTTCAGGCGCCGCGCCGGCAAGCACGTACGCGTTCACGGCCAGCCCCTATGACCGCAACGCCACACCCAATCTCCAGACACCGATTGGCATGGCGGGCGTGGGAAGTCGGCGCGTGCTCAATGTCGCCCTGCTGGAATGTCCCGTGGCGTCTGGCAGTACGCGCGCCAACGTGCTGGGAATCGGACGTTTCTTAATGACCACGCCGGCGACGACGTCACCTCTGGCAATTCATGCCGAGTTCGGAGGCCTGACCCAGTTCGGTGCACTGACTGCTTCCGCAGTCCTCTACAAATGAGCCATCGTTCACAGATCCAGCGCTGTTTTCGCAAGCTTCAACTGGGCACCGCCGCAGTCGAGCTGGCGGTGATTTTGAGCGCCACCATGGTATTGATGCCGGCGCTCGTCCTGTTCGCCAAAGCGTTTTACCAGTACAGCGCAATGAAGGTCGCCACTGACAACGCGGCGTCATACATGGCAAGCCTGGCGCCCACGGCGTATTTGGACGCAGACCAGCGCGCCATCGCTCTCGCGAAGGTCGTCGAGATGGTCAATCAGAGCGCCGTAGCGGCAGGGTTATCTGGGCAAACCGAGGTCTACGACGCGATAGTGCTGTGTGACGATTTTCAATGTGGCGCCACCGTTCCCAAGAACATTCAGGTGCTGGTAAGTTTCAATATCAAGGATACCCTGTTTTCGGGCCTTACCGGCGGCTGGACCGACGCATACCAACGAACCTGGACGATTGGCGCCACGTCAACTGTGGCATACGCCCGTTGAAAGGCAAATCATGATGCAATCAACGCCCTGCAGCTCGGCTTCGCGTCAACGCGGCGCCGCCGCTGTCGAATTCGCATTGTGCGCGATGCTGTTCTTCTCCTTCGTATTCGGTGTCATCGAACTGGCGCGCGCAATGTACTTGTGGAGCACCATGGTCGAAGTCACGCAACGTGGCGGGCGCCTGGCCAGCAAAGCCAATTTTGCCGATACCGGAGAACTTACCGCCGTGCGGGAAACGGCATTTTTTGCCGGCGCGGCCGGCGGACTACCATTGCGAGGCGATTTGAGCGAGAACAACCTGCTGATCGAGTACCTGGCGCACGATCTGACACCCGTCAGTCCCATGCCCGCCTGTCCGGAAGAGAACATCGTCAACTGCAGCACCAATCCCGACAGCGCCAGCTGCATCCGCTTCGTGCGGGTGCGACTGTGCCGGGAAAGTAGCGGCGCCACCTGCACCCGCGTCGACTATGTGCCCCTGGTAGGCGGCGCTTTTTTCCCGGCAGGGACGCTCCTGTTTCCAACTTTTACCACGATCACTCCGGTAGCCTCACTGGGCATCCAGCCAGGCTTCGCATCCGGCAGCTGCCCGTGATCGCCAACGCCATCCACGAGGACGACCAATGAAAGCCCTACTCATCACACGCGACAGTCTGCTGCATGCCGAGATTGCGTCGCAGGGTGCGGCGCGGGTCCCGCCGCTCAACCTGGTGGCGACCCGAGCCGGCTTGCGCGAAGCGCTCGACCGGCCGGTGCCTGAGGCACCCGCACTTGTCATTGTCGACGCCAGCGGTTTCGAACCGGGCGATGCCGACCTGCTCGAACGGCTCTCCAAGCACTACCCGATCGCCAGCTTCATGCTGCTCACGCACGAGCACCAGCAGGACCTGCTGATCCGCGCGATGCGCGCCGGCGTACGTGAGGTGCTACAGCTACCCTTGGTCCATCGCGCGTTCCACGAGGCCATGGACAGGGTAGCCGACAGTGCCGGCATTTCCAGCATGCGCGACGGCAAAGTGCTGGCCTTCATCTCCTGCAAGGGAGGCAGCGGCGCCACCTTCCTGTCGACCAATTTTGGCTACGCGCTGGCCACCCTGGCCGAACGCAAGGTCCTGCTGATCGACCTGCACGGCCAGTTTGGCGACGCCACGCTATACGTATCGGACCAGAAGGCGGTGATGACGCTGTCGGATGTTTGCAGCCAGATCGCCCGTCTCGACGGCGCCTTCCTGGAATCCTGCCTGGTCCACATCACACCGGGCTTCGGCATTCTGGCCGCGGCGGATGACCCCGCCCACGCGATCGATCTCAAGGCCGAGCATATGGATGCCATCTTGCGGGTCGCGCGCCAGCACTACGACTACATCGTGCTCGACGTAGGCCGCCAGATCGACGCCATTTCGCTACGCGCGCTCGACAGCGCCGACGCGATTTATCCGGTGCTGCAACTGGGCTTGCCGGACATTCGCGACGGCCGCCGCCTGCTTGACATCTTCCGCTCCCTCGGCTATCCGATCGAGAACACCCGGCTGATCGTCAATCGTTATGAAAAAGGCGGCAAGCTGCGCCTGCAGGACCTGCAAAATGCGCTTGGCGCTGAGGTCATGCATACCGTTCCCAACGATTACCTGGCCGTAACCGACTCGGTCAACCAGGGCGTGCCGGCGCTGCAGTTGTCGCGCTCTGCACCGGTGTCGCGCAGCTTGGCAGAACTGGTTGAGTTGGTCACGGCGCGCCGCGTGGCCGACAACAAAGGTTTGTTCGATCGTCTGTTCGGGCGCGCCATCAACGACCAGTAAAGGAGAGCTTGATGACCTTACGCGAACGCCTTAGCGCGGGTGACGACGCGCGCACCGCCAGCCCTCTATCGCCGGAGGTGGCCAACCAGATTTACCAGGAACTGAAGAAGAATATGCACCAGTTGATCCTTGACCGGATCGACCTGGAGCGGCTCAAGCGCCTGACCACCGAACAGTTCAAGCACGAACTGGCGCTGCTGATCCAGCGCATCATCGAGGAAGAGCGTATCGTGCTCAACCAGCATGAGCGGCATAACCTGGTGCTCGACATCCAGCACGAAATGCTAGGGTTCGGTCCGCTCGAGCCGCTGCTAGCGGACCCCTCGGTGTCGGACATTCTGGTCAACACCCATGCCAAAGTATATGTCGAACGGCGCGGCCGGCTGGAACTGACCGACGTCAGCTTTCACGACAATGCTCACCTGATGAAGATCATCGAGAAGATCGTCTCGCGGGTCGGGCGCCGGGTCGACGAATCGAGTCCGATGGTTGATGCCCGCCTGCCGGACGGCTCGCGCGTGAACGCCATCATTCCACCGCTGGCCGTGGATGGGCCGATCTTGTCGATCCGACGTTTCTCCGTCACCCCGCTGACGGTCGACAATCTGCTGAACTACAAAAGCATGACGCCGCCGATGGTCCAAGTGCTGCAGTCGCTCGGGCACTCAAAGATCAACATCCTGATCTCTGGCGGCACTGGCAGCGGCAAGACCACGCTTCTTAATCTGCTGTCGGGATTTATTCCCGCCAACGAACGCATCATCACGATTGAGGACGCGGCCGAATTACAAATGCGCCAGCCGCATGTGGTGCGACTGGAAACGCGGCCCGCCAATATCGAAGGCAAGGGAGAGGTATCGCAACGCTCCCTGGTGCGTAATGCCTTGCGAATGCGACCCGACCGCATCATCCTGGGCGAGGTGCGCGGTGCCGAGGCGCTCGACATGCTGCAGGCAATGAACACCGGCCACGAAGGTTCGCTGGCGACCATTCACTCGAACACACCACGTGACGCCCTGTCGCGTCTGGAAAATATGGTTGGCATGGCAGGTGTCAACCTCACACCGCGCGCCACGCGCCAGCAGATCGCCTCGGCCGTCACGGTGGTGCTGCAAGTGACGCGCCTGACCGATGGTGCGCGCAAGCTTGTCAGCGTACAGGAAATCACTGGCATGGAAGGCGATGTCATCGCCATGCAGGAGATCTTCCGCTTCAACCAGACCGGGGTGACCCAGGAGGGCAAAGTACTTGGCCATTTCTGCGCCACCGGCGTGCGGCCGCGCTTCGCGGAACGACTGCGTCTGTTTGGCGCGGCGGTACCCGATTCCGCCTTCGATCCGAATCGGATTTACGAATAGAGAACGGGAGTCGACCATGGATATCGTGTTCTACGGCATTGCGGTGCTGCTGTTTGCCACCGTAATTCTGCTGATCGAAGGGGCCTACCTCTGGTGGACCAGCACCCACGGCGCCGAGGCGCGCCGGATCGCGCGTCGCCTGCGGGTGATGTCCGGCGGCGTTGACGGAGGCGGTGAACGCATCTCGATACTCAAGCAGCGGCGCTACAGTCGCAATGATTGGCTGGACAACTTTCTGCACCGCCGCCGCCTGGCCAACGCTCTCGATCGCAGGCTGTTGCAGGCGGGCTCGCGCTGGTCGGTGGCTCAGTTCGGTGCTGCCACGTTCGCGGCGTTTCTAATCGCCTTGCTGCTAGTGCAGGCCAGGACGGTGCCGCTGCTGGCGCAGTGCGTGATCGCGCTGATGGTCACCGCCGTGCCCTACATTTTTCTGTTGCGGGCACGCACCGCTCGCCTGATCAAGATCGAGGAGCAGCTGCCTGAAGCCGCCGATTTTCTCGCCCGCGCCATGCGCGCCGGCCATGCTTTCACCAACGTGCTGCAAATGGTCGGCAGCGAGCTGCCCGAGCCGCTGAGCGGCGAGTTCCGTGCCGCTCATCAGGAAATCAACTATGGCGTGCCGCTCAACGAAGCGCTGCACAACCTGGCCGACCGGATTCCGCTGACCGACTTGCGCTATCTGGTCATTGCGGTGGTGATTCAGCGTGAATCCGGCGGCAATCTGGCTGAAATACTCGGCAATATCGGCTACATCATTCGCGAGCGCTTAAAGCTGATCGGCAAGGTAAGGGTGCTCTCGGCCGAAGGGCGGATGTCGGCGTGGATTCTGGGTGCGCTGCCATTTTGCGTGATGGCATTCATGATGGTCGTCAATCCGAGCTACGTCAGTTTGCTGTGGACCGACCCGGTCGGCATCAAGATGATGTGGTGCTCGGCTGGAATGATACTGATCGGCGTCCTGTGGATCCGCCGAGTCATCCATATTCGTGTCTAGGGGACTGTCATGACCGGTGCACATATTCTGTTCCTGCTGATTGTGTTTGCCATCGTGGGCGGGCTCGCCATGATGGCGATGGCGATCTTCTCGCCTGGCTACGTGCGCGAGCGTCTGGCCAGTTTTCGTGGACACACGGAGTCGAACGGCCTGGAAAGCGAGGGCTGGGTCGAAACCGTCGTCAAGGTCGCCCAGCCTTTTAGTAAGCTGTCGCTGCCCGAAGAAGGGTGGGAGCAGTCGGCCCTGCGCACTCGCTTCATGAATGCAGGCTGGCGTAACCGCTCCGTGGCCACGCTATACTTCGCCTCGAAAACGATGCTCGCGTTAGTGATCCCTAGCATCA
>CBFGOU010000138.1:0-9922 GCA_965650445.1 uncultured Oxalobacteraceae bacterium
AGGGCGCGACCGCGCGCTGGTCGAACTGATCATCGATGCGCTGGACGACAACGGCTACCTGGAAGAGCCGCTGGAAGAAATCCACGCACGCCTGCCGGAAGAACTCGAGATCGAGATCGAGGAACTGCGCATGGCCCTCAAGCTGCTGCAAAGCTTCGATCCGGTCGGGGTGGGCGCGCGCAGCGCCTCCGAATGCCTGGCGCTGCAGATCCGCGCCATGAAGGGCGTGCCGCTGGTCACCCGGCGCATGGCCTTGGCGATCGTCGAGAAGCACCTGGCCTGGTTCGCCCAGCGCGAATTCAACAAGCTGAAAAAGGCCCTCGACTGCGACGACGAAGACCTGCGCGAAGCGCAGGCCGTGATCCGCCAGTGCAATCCGCATCCGGGTTCCGAGTTCGCTTCCGACGTGTCCGACTATGTGGTGCCGGACGTTATCGTGCGCAGGTCCAAGAATGGCTGGTCGGTGTCGCTGAACCAGGAAGTCATGCCGCGCCTGCGTGTAAATAGTTTATACGCCAACCTGCTCAAGCAGGGCAAAGGCGAGGCGCAGATGAGCTCGCAGCTGCAGGAAGCCAAGTGGCTGATCAAGAATATGCGCCAGCGCTTCGACACCATCCTGCGCGTGGCCCAGGCGATCGTCGAGCGGCAGCGCAATTTTTTCTCCCATGGCGCGGTTGCCATGCGGCCCCTTGTTTTGCGCGAAATAGCTGATACACTAGGTCTACACGAGAGCACAATTTCTCGCGTGACAACTCAGAAATATATGCTGACCCCGCATGGCATGTTCGAGTTGAAGTATTTCTTTGGTAGTCACGTCGCCACCGAAGCGGGGGGAGAAGCATCTTCCACGGCGATTCGTGCACTCATCGTGCAACTGACAGGAGCAGAAGACCCTAAAAATCCATTATCCGACAGTAAGATTGCGGACATGCTGGGGGAACAGGGTATGGTCATCGCTCGCCGCACCGTTGCCAAATACCGCGAAGCGCTCAAAATCCCGCCCGTCAGCCTCCGGAAGTGTCTGTAAGTCGTTTCAAGCTGGACCCAACGCTGTTCCTCTTCGCCAGGCGAATGAACAGAAAGCGACATCATCAAAGGAGTGTGTATGAATCTCACAATCAGTGGACATCATCTCGAAGTGACCCCAGCCATCCGTGAATACGTACAAAACAAGCTAGAGCGCGTCAGGCGCCACTTCGATCACGTGATCGACATAGCCGTCATTCTTACCGTGGACAATCTTACTGAGAAAGAAAAGCGCCAGAAGGCGGAAATCAACCTACGACTGTCCGGAAAAACCGTGTACGTGGAAAGTCTGTCGCACGATCTGTATGCCGCGATTGATTGTCTGATTGACAAACTTGACCGTCAGGTCATGAAATACAAAAATAAAGTACAAGACCACAATCACCAGGCGATCAAGCATCTGCCTGAAGAAGAAGCGCCTGCGACTGCATAAGCCAGTTCCCCGCTCTTGAGAAACGATGCCGTCCGGCCTAGGCCCGACGGCATTTTTCTTATGCCGGCACTTCCACCGTCCAATTCATGCCGTACTTGTCGATGAGCGAGGCGTACAGTCCTGCCCAGCTTGATTCGCGCAGTGCTACCCGCACGCGGCCACCATCGGCCAGCGCTGCGATCACCCGCTCGGCATCGGCACGGCTGGCCATCGCGAGCGAGAGCGAGAAGCCCTGAAAGCCGGGTTGGCCGGCACCGTGCCCATCGGACAGATAGATCACCGAGGGGCCGATGCGCAGGGCCGCGCGCAGCACTTTGCGTTGCGTGCCGGGCTGGATGAGACGCGGGTCGATACTGCCGTCGACACGCTTGAGGTACAGGAGCTCCGCTTGCAGGGCGGTCTGATAAAAGGCGATCGCCTCGTCGCACAGTTCCGGGAAATACGTGGTTGGTGTAATTTGCATAGGTCACGCTCATTGGTCAGGTTGGAGAACCCTACCGCGCGACTCGTGCCTTCAAGTGTCAGGGAAGGAGTCGCACCGGTTTGGCAGGGCTGGGCAAGACATGATTTGCCTCCTTTCGTAATCGTTGAATGGGACGGTGATTGTCGCACAGTCCGGCTACACTGGCGATTCACGCAATTTATCCCATTGAACCCATGAGCGACTACGTCCACACCCGCATCGCTCAGCGCACCGGTGTCATTACCCTTGACCGCCCGAAAGCGCTGAATTCCCTGTCCCTGGAGATGGTCCGGGACCTGACCCGCATCCTGATGGCATGGCGCGACGATCCCGCCGTCGACGCCGTCGTCATCGGCAGCAGCAGCGAGAAGGCCTTCTGCGCCGGGGGAGATATCCGCTTCTTCCACAAGGGCGAGTGCGCCCTGATCGAGGATTTCTTTACCGAGGAATACGCGCTAAACCATTTAGTCCATTTTTATCCCAAGCCCTACATTGCATTGATGGATGGCGTCGTGATGGGAGGCGGCATGGGCATTGCGCAGGCCGGACCGCAGGCGCGCGTGCGCGTCGTCACCGACCGGACCAGGATGGCCATGCCCGAGGTCAATATCGGCTTGTTTCCTGACGTGGGCGGCAGCTATTTCCTGCCGCGCACGCCCGGCAAGCTGGGGCTCTACCTGGCCCTGACCGGGCTAACGATCGGCGCCGCCGATGCGCTGTATGCGGGCCTGGCCGATATGTACGTACCGCAATCGCTGGTGGGGCTGGCCGATGCGGTGGCCATTGCCGACGCTGCGCGAGCGGTGCAGCCGGGTATGCTGGAGCGTCAGCGCGAACGCATCGACCGTCATTTCAGCGCCGGTTCGGTGGCGGCCATCATGTCCTCGCTGGAGGGCGATGCGGATGAATTGGCGCAGAAGGCGCTGGCGGCAATGCGCCAGCGCTCGCCGCTGATGATGCGCGTGACTTATGAATTGCTGGTGCGCGGGGCGGGGATGGAAGTGGCCGATTGCCTGCGCATGGAGCGCACCGCGGTCAGGCGCAGTTTTGACCATGGCGAAGTGCTGGAAGGCGTGCGCGCGCTGGTGATCGACAAGGATAACGCGCCGAAATGGAATCCGGCGGCGCTGGACGACGTTAGCGATGCGATGGTCGAACGCTTTTTTGAGCCGGCCTGGCCCGATTATGCGCATCCGCTGAGGCAGCTTGGCTAAGCAAGCGGGGCCCCAAACTGGCTCAAGACTGTTCGCGGTGGCGCAGGACAACCCTCTCGGTCGGCGCAAAATGGGCCGCCAGCCGTTCGGCCATGTACACGGAGCGGTGCTGTCCGCCGGTGCACCCCAATGCAACGGTGAGATAGCTGCGGTTATCGGTCTTGAATGACGGCAGCCATTTTTCGATGAACGCGCGGATATCTTCCAGCAGTTCCGCGGCGCTCGGCTGCGCATCCAGGAAGGCAATCACGGGCGCATCCATGCCGGTCAGCGGACGCAGGGTGAGGTCGTAATACGGATTGGGCAACGCGCGCACATCGAACACGAAGTCCGCGTCCAGCGGCACGCCAAGCTTGAACGCGAACGACTCGAAGAACAAAGTGAGCGGCGCGCGTTCGATCTCCACCAGCTCCTTGATCCATGCGCGCAGCTTGTTGGCCGACAGCTCGGAGGTGTCGATGACATGCCCCAGCTTTTCGATGGCCGACAGCCGCTCGCGCTCTTCGAGAATGCATTCGATCAGGGTACGGCGCGCAGCCGGGTTTTCGTTCGGACGCAGATGATGCGACAGCGGATGGCTGCGCCGCGTTTCGGAAAAACGCGCCACCAGCGAATGCGTGTTCGAGGTCAGGAACATGACCTTGACGTCATGTCCCTGGTCCTTGAGCTGCTTGATATTGAGCGGCAGATCCACCAGCGACTCGGCACTGCGCGCATCGACCGCCACGGCCACGCAAGTGGTGCCTTCGACCAGCAGCGTGTCGATCAGCTTGGGCAGCAGCGGGGGAGGGAGATTGTCGACGCAGTAGTAACCGGCGTCTTCGAGGACGTTGAGGGCGACGGATTTGCCCGAGCCCGAGATACCTGTAATGAGTACGATGCGCATGCCGGGAATGATACCGCATGCGCAACTGTTGTGCTGCCAAATCTCCGGGGAGCAACTGGGACTTCGTGAAGCGCAGCTTCGCGCCTGCGGAACGGTCTGGCCTTGCAAGGCCAGACTCCTTAACCGGCCAAATGGGCTTAATCGCCGGGTGTAGCAGGGGATTCGTGAAGCGCAGCTTCGCGCCTGCGGAACGGTCTGGCCTTGCAAGGCCAGACTCCTTAACCGGCCAAATGGGCTTAATCGCCGGTCATTGCCTGACGCTGGCGCTCCATGAATTCCTGTAATGTGTCGATGCCGCGCAGCTGCAAGATCGTATTGCGCACCGCCGCTTCCAGCAGCACCGCGATGTTGCGGCCGGCCGCAACAGGAATGACCACTTTCCGCACCGGCAGTCCCAGCACGTCCTCGGTCGGGAACAGGAACGGCAAACGCTCGACTTCTTCTTCCAGCGCACCGCGCCGTACCAGGTGCACGATCAGCTTCAGGCGCATCTTGCGGCGCACCGCCGTCTCGCCGAAGATCGCCTTAATATCCAGCAGCCCCAGCCCGCGCACTTCCAGCAGATTTTGCAGCAGCGGCGGGCAGCGCCCTTCGATCATGTTCGGCGCGATACGCGAGAACTCGACCGCATCGTCGGCCACCAGGCCGTGGCTGCGTGAAATCAATTCAAGCCCCAGCTCGCTCTTACCGAGCCCGGAATCGCCGGTGATCAGCACGCCCACGCCGAGCACGTCCATGAACACGCCGTGCATGATGATGCGCTGGGCCAGCTTTTTGGACAGGTACACGCGCAGGTAGTCGATCACCTGCGCCGCCGGCAGCGGGGTAGAGAACAGCGGAATATTCTGCTCGTCGCAGATGGCCAGAATGTCGGGTGGGGTTTCCAGCCCCTGCGCGATGATCAGGGCGGGCGGGCCGCCGGCGATCAGTTCGCCGATCACGTGGCTGCGCGAGCCCGATTTGAGGCGGTGGTAATACGTCAGTTCCTGATGCCCGAACACCTGGATCCGGCCAGGGTGGATCAGGTTAAGGTGGCCGACCTGGTCGGCTGCGGAGGCGACGTCGCCCGAGATCAGGCGCTCGCCACCCGGAAAGCCGGCAAACCAGCCAAGCTCCAGACTTTCACGGTTGTCGTCGTACAGGCGTTGGATGGTCAGCGGGGTTTGCAACATCGATTTAACCCAGTGCTTGCAGGCTCGGCTGCCAGTTGGTGATGCGCGCGTGCACCGATTTCGGGTCCGGATCGGTCAACAGGGCAGTGCGGAACGATTCTTCCGAAAACATTTCGGCAATCTCGGACAGGATTTCCAAATGCTGCTGCGTGACATGATCCGGAATGAGCAGGAAGAACAGCAGGTTGACCGGCTGGCCATCGGGCGATTCGAAAGGGATCGGTTCAAGCAGGCGCACGAAGGCGGCCAGCGGAGACTTGAGGCTCTTGCTGCCCTTGATGCGTCCGTGCGGCACGGCCACGCCGTGACCGAGGCCGGTGGAGCCGAGGCGCTCGCGCGCAAACAGATTGTCCGAGACGGTCGAGCGCGCAATGCCGCAGTTGTTCTCGAAAATCAAACCGGCCTGCTCGAAAGCCCGCTTCTTGCTGGAGACTTCGAGATCGAGCAGGACGTTCTCGAGCGCTAAGATTTTGCTTAGGTTGGTCATAACACACAGTGTAATGGTGCAATGCACAAACGTGCTTGCGAGCCAGAATTATAGGCCTGTTTAACGGCCGTGTAATCGGAATTCATCGTTCCGCATTATCACTCTAATATTGATCATCCGCAAAAGAAATGGCGAATTTCGCAACGATAAGCGATGCTGAGGAAGCAAGCTCCAGCCCATTTTGAATTTTCCAGCGCGAAATGAGCGTCCGCGCAATGATTCTTGTCCTAACAGCCATGTTTGCCGATTTTTCTGTGCCGAGCGTCTGTTTTTTGGGCAGCTGTCATAGGGCGACACCATTGTCGAATTGTAAAGCTAACGCGTCTTCCGTGTCGCCCGACAGGTGCGCCCGCAGCCCTGTTTCGGCCCACGGTATTCCCGCAGAGAAACCGCGTCAAGCGGTTTTCACCGGGTGCTACGCACTGATTGAGCTGGCTCAATCGCCTATTGACGGGCGGTACGGAGATTGCGTGGCGGGGCGCTGGTAAAGTTGCTGCGCCATGGGTTAATGTCCAATCCGCCACGTCGCGTATAGCGTGCATACACGGCCAGTTTTTGCGGTGCACACTGGCGGTAAATGTCCATGAAGATGCGTTCGACGCATTGCTCATGGAATTCATTGTGCTCGCGAAAGCCTATCAGGTACGTCAGCAAGCCTTCCTGATTGATCTGCGCGCCCACATAGCGGATCTGCACGCTTGCCCAGTCCGGCTGGCCGGTGACCAGGCAGTTCGATTTAAGCAGATGCGACACCAGCGTCTCTTCCACCGGTGCCTCGTCGCGCACCGCGCTCAGCAGTTCAGGCGTGGGCGAGTAACTGTCCACTTCGATGTCGAGGCGGTCCAGCAGCAGGCCGTCCAGCTCGCCCATTTTCACGCTCTCGAATCCATCCTGCTGGGTCAGCGCGATGTGCACCGGCGCGCCGAAGCCCCTGGCCAGGTCGTCGCGCAGCAGCGCCACCAGCGCGTCGGCATTGGCCAGCCGGGTCTGGTTAAACGAATTCAGGTATAGCTTGAAAGACTTCGATTCGATGATGTTGGGCGAATCGGCCGGTACCGTGAAGGTGGCGATGGCCACCTGCGGCTTGCCGCGCATGTTCAGCCAGGAAATTTCGTAGGCGTTCCAGATATCCACGCCAAAAAAGGGCAGGGTGCCGGTCAGGCCCAGCTCGTCCCGCTTCTGCTGGCGCGCAATCGGGAACAGCAGGTCCGGCGCGTACTGGGTCTGGTACGCGGCGGTCTTGCCAAGTGGTGATTGATCAGCGGTATTGGTCATCGATTAGCCAAGGAACAGCTTGTACACCGGGTTTGCGCTCTCGTCCCAGTAACGGTAGCCAAGGGTGGTGAGGAACTGGAGGAACTCGTCCATTTCACCGCCCGGCACCTGCAGACCGACCAGGATGCGGCCCACATCGCCGCCCTGATTACGGTAATGGAACAGCGAGATATTCCAGTTCGGCGCCATGCTGGCCAGGAAGCGCATCAGCGCACCTGGACGCTCCGGAAACTCGAAACGATACAGCAGCTCGTCGTTGGCCAGCGCGCTCTTGCCGCCGACCAGGTGGCGAATGTGCGACTTGGCCAGTTCGTCGTGAGTCAGGTCGAGCGTCTTGAATTCGTTCTGTTCAAACGTGCGTGCCAGCAGGCCCGATTCGCCGCGCGCGCTGGTCTGGATGCCGACGAAGACGTGGGCTTCGCGTTCGTCGCTGACGCGGTAGTTGAATTCGGTCACGCTGCGCGGACCGATCAGCTCGCAGAAGCGCTTGAAACTGCCGCGCTGCTCGGGGATCGTCACGGCGAACACGGCTTCGCGCTGCTCGCCCAGCTCGGCGCGCTCGGCCACGAAGCGAAGGCGGTCGAAATTCATGTTGGCGCCGCAGGCGATGGCGATCAGGGTTTCGCCGCGCACCGGGTTTTTGGTCAGCGCCGAACGTTCGACATACGCCTTGGCGCCGGCCACCGCCAGCGCGCCGGACGGCTCGACAATGCTGCGGGTATCCTGGAACACGTCCTTGATGGCCGCGCAGATGGCGTCGGTATCGACCAGGATGATTTCGTCGACCAGCGTTTGGCACAGGCGGAAGGTTTCTTCGCCCACCAGGCGCACGGCGGTGCCGTCGGCAAACAGGCCCACATCCGGCAAGGTCACACGCTCGCCCGCCTTCAGGCTGCGCGCCATCGCATCCGAATCGGTCGACTGCACGCCGATGATCTTGATGTCCGGGCGGATCTGTTTCACGTACGCCGCCACGCCGCTGATCAGGCCGCCGCCGCCGATGGCCAGGAAAATCGCGTGGATCGGGCCGGAATGCTGGCGCAGGATTTCCACGCCAATGGTGCCCTGGCCGGCGATCACGTCCGGATCGTCGAACGGGTGCACGAACGCCAGCTTCTGTTCCTTTTCCAGCTTGTGCGCGTGGTTGTAGGCATCGGTATAGGACTCGCCGTGCAGGATCACTTCCACGTTGGCGCCGCCGAAGGTTTTGACGGCATCGACCTTCACGCTCGGGGTGGTGGTCGGCATGACGATTACCGCGCGGCAGCCCAGCTTGGCTGCCGACATCGCCACGCCCTGTGCGTGGTTACCGGCCGAAGCGCAGATCACGCCGCGTTTTAATTGCGATTCCGACAGATTGGCCATCTTGTTGTAGGCCCCGCGCAGCTTGAAGCTGAACACGCTCTGCATATCCTCGCGCTTGAAATAAATCGTGTTGTCGATGCGATTGGACAGGATCGGCGCATGCTCCAGCGGCGTTTCGGTGGCCACGTCATAGACGCGCGCGGTGAGGATCTTCTTGAGGTAGTCGGTGGTCATGGTCGGCAATCGAATGGGTCGGGGCCGGAGCAGTTTCCGGTGCGGGCGGATGCGGCGAATCGTATCCGGCCATTAAGTTTTCCTCATTATAATGGACTGCCTCCATCCCCAACAAAGTCATCCATGATCGAATCGGCTGTTCTGTGGCTGCTGAAAATTGTCGCCGCACCGACAGTCGGGCTCACGTCGGTCTTCGTGATCGCCTTCGTGTCCGCCACGCTCGTACCGCTGGGTTCCGAGCCCGCCGTGTTCGCGGTCGTCAAGGCCAACGAAGCCCTGTTCTGGCCGGCCATCCTGGTGGCCAGCTTGGGTAACACCTTGGGCGGCGCCTTCGATTATTTTCTCGGCTACCGCGCCAAGGAAGCCTTCGCCAAGGAGCGCAAGACGCGCTGGTTCGGCTGGCTGGCCCGCTACGGTTCCAAGACCATGCTGCTGTCCTGGGTGCCGGGCATCGGCGATCCGCTGTGCACCCTGGCCGGCTGGCTGCACCTGCCGTTCTGGCCCAGCATCGGCTACATGGCCATCGGCAAGTTCGGCCGCTACGTCACCATGACGGCCGCACTGCTGTATGTGCCCGACGGGTTTTGGAGGCAGCTTGCCCACATGCTGGGCTAGTGCGCGCCAGCTCTGCCTTGATGTTGTCTTTAAGAAAACAACATTGCGATAACTTAAAACGGCTAATTCATACTTTTCGATAAAAAAATTCGGAAATTTCGCCGCACCCCGTTGTTTTGACAGCATTTTGCCCAGCCATTGTCCATTGGGAAAGCAGGGCTGTTCCAGCGTGGTGCACTGCGATACGGTAGAATGGACCCTCCCAGGGTCAGTAAACAAGCACATCACTACATGAACGCTCCCGCACAAATCCAGGCATTACTGGCGGAAACGCCCAACGGACACGCGAATACGCGCCTGCGCGAAATTCCGTACAACTACACCTCGTTCTCGGACCGCGAAATCGTGATCCGTCTGCTGGGTGAGTCGTCCTGGGAATTGCTGGATGAATTGCGTGGTGCGCGCCAGACCGGCCGTTCGGCCCGCATGCTGTATGAAGTGCTGGGCGACATCTGGGTCGTGCGGCGCAATCCTTATCTGCAGGACGACCTGCTCGATAATCCCAAGCGCCGCCAGGAATTGATCGACGCCCTGCATCACCGCCTGGCCGAAGTGGACAAGCGCCGCCTCACCGTCGACAAGCAGGCCGGCGAGGACAGCGAAGCGGCGCGCGCCCGCAGCGCCGCGGTGGAAAAACTGGTCAAGGCCGCCCAGCGCGCCGTGGAAGAATTCGGCAACGAATTCCGCGCCACCTACGACCTGCGCAAGCGCGCCATGAAAGTGCTGGGCCGCTACACCGACAAGCACAACATCCGCTTCGACGGCATGAAGCGCGTCTCGCACGTGACCGACGCCACCGACTGGCGCGTCGA
>CBFGOU010000139.1:0-9918 GCA_965650445.1 uncultured Oxalobacteraceae bacterium
ATTTCTCGAACGCCCTGATGCGCTCGCTCGACCCGGTGGTGCGCGCCAAGCTGCTGGGCGGCCCGGGCTGAGTCGATGGTTCACAAGCAATCGTTATAGGTTTCCAAGGTGCTTTCTCAACCCCAATCACGCGCTCCGCGCTACAAAGCCGACAAGGCCGGCGCCATCGCCGGCGTGCTGGCGCTGATCTTGCTGGCCGCCTTTTTCGGCGCCGCCGTGCCCGTGCTCGGCTATCTGGTGCCGGCCGCCGTGGTCATGCTGGTCTTCATGGTCTGGGTGCTGCTCGATTTCCGCGCCGGCGTGGCCTACGCCATCGTGCTCATGCCCTTGTCCGCGCTGACGTTCTTTCCGCACGAAATGCTGGGCATTCGCGGCCTCAATCCGCTCAACGTGATTCTGTTTCTCACCATGGTGTCCTACGTCGTGCACGCGGGCCTGCGCCGCTGGCACGATCCGATCGCGCCGCTGCGCCTGCTGGGCTGGTATGTGCTGCCCATCGTCGTCGCTTGCCTGATCGGCATGTCCAGCGTGCCGCTGATCCCGCCACGCTTCATGCAGGAAAACCTCATCCAGTTCAACAACAGCGTCGGCTACCTGCGCGATATGCTGATCAAGCCGCAGTTCCTGGTGCTGCTGTCGCTGATGGTCGCGCTGGCGGTGCGCCACAGCAAAAAGCCCGAGCGTTTCATTTACCTGATGCTGGCGTCCGGCTATGTGTTTTGCGCGCTGGTGGCCGGGCTGCTGCTCAAAAGCGGCATGTCGCTGCGCGAACTGGCTTCGCCCCTGTCGCGCACCTTCCTCGGCGCGCTCGGCATGCACGCCAACGAAATGAGCCTGCTGCTCAATATGCTGTACGCGCTGACCCTGTTCTCGATCCGCGAGCAGTCCGCCGGCAAGGTGCGCAATTTCCTGTTCGTGTCCTGCGTGGTGTTCGGCCTGTGCGTGCTGATGACCTTCTCGCGCGGCGGCTTCCTCGGCTTCGCCCTGGTTAACCTGATCTATTTCTGGAAGCGCCTGAGTATCAAGACCGTCATCGCCGCGCTGCTGGTGAGCGCCGCCATCGGCCCCTTCGTGATGGACGCGGTGATGGAGCGCGCCATGACGGGGGTGGACGCGGGCGACCGCGGCGCCGTCACCGCCGGCCGCCTGGACGGCATCTGGCTGCCGCTGTTGCCGTACGTGCTGGAGGAACCGGTGATGCCGCACGGCGTGTTCTCCATCCTGTGGAGCACGCCCCTGCGCATGAACAAGATGCTGCCGGTGGCCCAGACCCACAGCGCCTGGCTGGGCGGGCTGATGGACCTGGGCCTGGTCGGCTTCGGCTTCGTGCTGGCCTTCCTGCTGTTCGTGCGGCGCGAATTTTTGCGCCTGTCGCGCGAACACGCTTCGCCCGCGCTGCAAGGCATGTTCGCCGGCGGCGCCGTGCTCATTCCCCTGTGGTTCCTGCAGGGCGTGACGGACGACCACTTCACGCCCAGCCCGTCGCAAGCCTATTTCTGGATCTCGCTGGGCATCCTGATGGGTTGCGGCGGACTGTACCGCAGCAAGGAGCGCAAACAGGCCGAAGCGCAAGCCAAGGCCGACGCCCGCAGCGTCAGGCGCGCGCCGCGCTTTCCGCTGCCGCCGATAGTCACGCCGCCCGCGCCCGGCCAGCCGGCGCCGGCGCGCAAGCCGGTGGCGGTATGGCCGCCCAAAGCCGCGCCGGGAGAAGCGCCTGCCGCTCCCTGAAAGACCGATCACGGTTTGCCCATTAAAGGAACCGTACCGATACTACCTATGATATCAAACATACAACAAGCTGAACCGCTCACGCAGGCCCGCGCGCCCGCCACCGGCAAGCGCATTTGCCTGCTCAATTATTACGCCTGGGGGGTGATTGCCGACCTCGACGGCAAGAAAGTCCATATCGGCGGCGAAGAAGTCCAGCACGCCTTGCTCTCGCGCTATCTGGCCAAGCGCGGTTTCGACGTCACCTCCCTGGTAGGCGACTTCGGCCAGCAGCCGCTCGAACAGGTCGGCGGGGTCAAGGTGCGCAAGACCTTCAAGCTGGCCGACGGCGTGCCGGGCCTGCGTTTTTTCACGCCGCGCCTGTCGAGCACCTGGGCCGCGCTCAAGGCCGCCGATGCCGATGTGTATTACATCAGCTGCGCCGGCGCCATGGTCGGCGTGCTCGCCGCCTTTTGCCAGCTGTACCGGCGCCGCTTCGTGTTCCGTATCGCGTCCGACGCCGACTGCGACCCGTCCAGGCTGCTGGTCAGCAATGCGCGCGACCGCTGGCTGTACCACTACGGCCTGCGCCGCGCCCACAGCATCCTGGCCCAGACCCAGAAACAGGCCGATCTGTTGATGCGGCATTACGGCTTGCGCGCCCAGGTCGCCGGCATGTTTTCCGACCTGCCCGACGAGGTGGCCGGTTTCGGCGAGCGCAATATCGATCTGCTGTGGCTGGCCAATTTGCGCTCGATGAAGCGCCCCGAATGGTTCCTCGACATGGTGCGCCTGCTGCCGCAGCTGCGCTGCGAAATGGCCGGCGGGGCCCATCCCGACGAGCTGGACCTGTATGCAAGGGCGGAGCAGGGCGCGCAGGCGCTGCCCAATCTGGTGTTTCACGGCCAGGTCAAGTTCGGCACGACCCGTTCGCTGTTTTCGCGCGCGCGCATCTTCGTCAACACCTCGTCCTTCGAAGGCTTTCCCAACACTTATCTGCAAGCCTGGGCCAATGGGGTGCCGGTGGTCGCCACCTTCGATCCCGACGGCCTGATCGCCGCGCGCGGCCTGGGGGTGGCGGTACAGAGCGCCGAACAGGCGGCCGAGGCCGCCAGCGCCCTGCTGGCCTCGCCCGAAGCATGGGCCGCCTGCAGCGCGCGCTGCCGCGCCTACGCGCGCGAGCGCCTCGCGCCCGACACCGTGTCCCTGCCTTACCTGTCGGCCATGGTGCCGGCATGAAGCGCCCGCAACGCGAATACCTGATGTGGCTATGGCAATCCGATCTGTACCGCCACATGGGCGGGCAGAGCGGCTTGAAGACCGCGCTGCGCGCCTATCGCCTGGTGCCCGGCTTCCGCTTCATGGTGTGGCTGCGCCTGGCCGCCGCCACCGCCGGCATGCGCGGCGCGTGGAAGCTGGTGCACATTATTGCCCGCATCATGCACAAGCATTACCGCATCAAGTTCGGCATCTCGATTCCCTACAACACCGACATCGGCGCCGGCTTTTATATCGGCCACTACGGCGGCATCGTGGTCAATGAGCGCGCGCGCATCGGCCGCAACTGCAATATTTCGCACGGCGTCACCATCGGCCAAACCAACCGCGGCGAGCGCGCCGGCGTGCCGGTGATCGGCAACGATGTGTATCTCGGGCCGGGCTCGGTCGTCATCGGCGCCGTCAAGATCGGCGACGGCTGCGCGGTCGGCGCCAATGCGGTCGTCACGCGCGACCTGGTCGACAACGCCATTGCCGTCGGCATTCCCGCCAAGGTCATTTCCACCAATGGCAGCGCCGGCTATGTCGAGTTCTGCGATTACCCGGGAGCGGGCTGATGGCAAGCCTCAAGCGCGGCGCGGTCACGCTCACGGCCGCCAACATGCTCGATTTCGGCCTGCAATTCCTGTTGCCGATCGCGCTGGTGCGCCTGTTGCCCACCGCCGCCTTCGCCGACTACCGCCTGGCCTGGCTGGCGATCGCGACCGCCATGGCGATCGCGCCGCTGGCGCTGCCGCGCAGCCTGTTCTATTTTCTGCCGCGCCATGAGCCGCGCCAGCGCGCCGCCTTCGTGCACCAGAGCGTGCTCCTGCTGCTGTTCACCGGCATGCTCGCGGGCCTGCTGCTGGGCCCATGGAATCCGCTGCTGCCCCCGAGCTTGCGGGCGATCGGCGACGCGCGCTGGTTCATGCCCGCCTTTCTGACCCTGTGGGTGGCGGGCAACCTGCTGGAATATCTGCCGAACGCCGGCGGCGACGTCCCGGCCCAGGCCAGGACCATCGTGCTGCTGGCCGTGCTGCGCGTGCTGCTGGTGGGCAGCGCCGCCGTGGCCGGCCGCGCCGACGTCGTGTTCGGCGCGCTGCTGGTCTACGCCGCCATCAAATTTGGCCTGTTGCTCCTGCACATACGGCGCCACTACGGCATGCGCTTTTTCCCCGTCGACCAAAGCGCCTTGCGCACCCAGATGGTGTACGTCCTGCCTTTCGGCCTGGCCGCCGCCCTGTTCCTGCTGCGCGGACAAGCCGACCAGTGGGTCGCCGCCGCCATGTTCCCGGCCGCCACCTTCGCCGCCTATTCCATTGGCGCCGTGCTCAATCCGGTCGTCTCGCTGGTCAGGAACAGCGTCAGCAACGCCATTTCGCCGCGCCTGTCCAAGCTCGAATCGTCCCGGGACCAGGACGGCATGCTGCGCCTGAACCAGCAAGCCAACCTGGCCAGCGCCTTCGTGCTGGTGCCCACCTTGACCCTGTGCGCGGTGCTGGCGGTCCACATCGTCACCGTGGTGTACACCGCCAAATACCTGGTCGCCGCCGACGTGATGCGCATCAACGCCATCGCCTTGCTGGGCGTGACGGTGGAAGTGAGCACGCTGACCGTGGTGCTCAACCAGGGCCGCTTCCTGCTGATGGCCGACGCCTGCATGCTGCTGCTCAGCCTGGCGGTCGGCATTGCCGGCGCCACCCTGTTCGGCGTACCCGGCGCCGCGCTCGGCAACCTGGTGACCCTTGCCGGCGGCAACGCCTTCAGCTTCTGGCGCGTCGCGCGCGTGACCGGCGTGCCGATCCGCCGCCTGCAGCAGTGGGGCACCATCGCCCGCATCCTGGCCGCGGCCCTGGGCGCGGGCGCGCTGACCGCCTTGCTCGACCGCGCCAACCTGATTGCCGCTGCGCTGCCCGAAGCCCTGATGCTGGGCGCCGTGTTCGTTCCGCTTTACCTGACCGGCCTGCAGCTGGCCGGTCTGATGCCGCAGGTGCGCGCGCTTTTTTTTCCGCGCATGCCGGTGCCATCCCCTTTATAAATAGAATCAAACAGGAATTCACTATGCAAAAGCTGCTCTTTGTCTTTGGCACCCGCCCGGAAGCGATCAAGCTCGCTCCGGTCGTCCTGGCGGCCCGCGCCCATGGCGGCTTCGAGGTGGTCGTCTGCGTCACCGCCCAGCACCGCGACATGCTCGACCAGGTGCTGGCCTTCTTCGCCATCGTGCCCGAGTACGACCTGAACCTGATGAAACCGGGCCAGACCCTGACCGGCGTCACCACCGGCGTGCTCGAGGGCCTGGTGCCCGTACTGGACGAGGTCAAGCCCGACTGGATGATCGTGCAGGGCGACACCAGCACCGCCTTCGTGGCGGCCCTGGCTGCCTTCTACGCCAAGGTCAAGGTCGCCCACGTGGAAGCCGGTCTGCGCACCGGCAACATTTACGAGCCCTTCCCGGAAGAGATGAACCGCAAGCTGGTCGGCGCCATCGCCGAGATGCATTTCCCGCCCACCGCGCCCGCGCGCGAGAATCTTTTGCGCGAAGGCATTTCGCCGGAGCGCATCCTCGTCACCGGCAATACCGGCATCGACGCCCTGTATCTGGTGCGCGAGCGCCTGGCGCTTGACCCGGCCTGCCGCGCCCAGGTGGCCGCCGCGCTGGGCCCGCAGGAATTGCAGCGTTTCTTCCCGGCCAAGCGCCGCTTCGTGCTGGTGACCGCGCACCGCCGTGAAAGTTTCGGCGCCGGCTTCAAAGCCATCTGCACCGGCATCGCCGACTTGTGCAAGCGCTATCCGGACGTCGATTTCGTGTTCCCGGTCCATCCCAACCCGTCCGTGCGCGAAGCGGTCAACACCTACCTGATTCCGGCCCAGGCCGCCAACCTGGCCCTGTGCAAGCCGCTCGACTATCTGCCTTTCGTGGCCCTGATGCTGGGCGCCGAGGTGGTCCTGACCGATTCCGGCGGCGTGCAGGAAGAAGCGCCCAGCCTGGGCAAACCGGTGGTGGTCATGCGCGACGTCACCGAGCGCATGGAAGGCACCGCTTCCGGCATGGTGCACCTGGCCGGACCGCACCGCGAGCGCATCGTCGCGGCGGTCGCCAGCCTGCTCGACGCCGGCGCCCACAGCGGGAAGGGCGGCAATTTCTATGGCGACGGCCACGCGGCCGAACGCATCCTGGACACCCTGGCCAGCCTGGGCAAGGAGGCCGCTTGAGTTCGCTCGATGTGCTGGCGGTCTGCTACTACGCGCCGCCGCAGCTCACTCCGCAGGCGATCCAGATCGGCCGCCAGTTGTATCACCTCGACGCCAAGGTCACCCTGCTGCACGGGCGCGATGCGCAGTGTGCCGCCGGCTACGACCAGTATCCGGATTTCTTCCGCCGCATCGTGCCGCTGGAGGTGGCCCACCCCGGCCCGCTGCTCAAAGGCATCGCCCACCGCGCCGCCCAGCGCCTCTTGCCCCTGTACGGCACCTGTCCCGACGCCTTCGGCCCGTGGCGCCGCGCCGCCTACCCGGTGGCGCTGCAGGCGATCGCGCACAAGCGCCCCGACGTCCTGGTCAGCTTCGGCATGCCCATGTCCGGCCACCTCATGGCGCTGGACATCAAACGCCAGAGCGGCTTGCCGTGGCTGGCCCATTTCAGCGACCCCTGGGCCGATAATCCTTTCCACGAAACCAATTGGCTGGAACACAAGGTCAATGCCGCCATGGAAGCCAAGGTGATCGCCGCCGCCGACCAGGTGCTGTTCACCTCGACCCGCACCCTGGCGCTGGTGATGGACAAATATCCGCGCAGCTGGCGCGACAAGGCCGCCGTGCTGCCGCACGCCTGGGACATGCAACACTTTGATGGACCGGACCCGCAGCCCGAACCCCGTGCGCCCGGCGTGCGCCACGTGATCCGCCACATCGGCGCCTGCTACGGCGCGCGCTCCCCCGAGCCGCTGTTCGCCGCGCTGCGGCGCATCCATGAGCGCCAGCCCGAGCGCCTCAAGGGCGTGGTGTTCGAATTCGTCGGCCATATGACGCCGGCATTCCTGGAGTCCGGCAGCTACCGGGCGCTGCCGCCGGGACTGGTCACCGTGCGCGGCCAGGTCAATTACCGCACCTCGCTGACCCTGGCGCGCGACGCGTCGGCCCTGCTGGTGATCGACGCGCCCAGCAGCACCCCCAGCGTGTTCCTGCCGAGCAAACTGGTTGAATACATCGGCGCGCGCCGCCCGGTCTGGGGCATCACGCCGCCGGGCACCTCCGCCGACCTGATCGCCGAGTGGGGCGGCAGCGCCCGGCATTGCGCCGCGCCGGGCGATCTGGAGGCCATCGCGCGCATGCTGGTGCACGGCCTCGACCAGCTCGACGGTGACCAGCTGCGCGCGCAGCAGGGTCCGCTCGACGTATTGCAGCGCTACGCGCCGGCCCAGGTGGCCGGCAAGCTCAAAGCGCATATTCAATCGGCCATCGAGCGCAGCCGGTCTGCGCGCGTCGGCCAGGTTCCCGGGATCGCCTGACATGAAATTGCTTTTTATTACCGACCAGCTCAAGTTCGGCGGCGCCGAACGCCATCTGGTGGCGCTGGCCACCGGGCTGGCCCAGCGCGGCCACGAGGTCGTCGTGGCCTATCTGAAAGACCAGGTCGAACTGGCCGATGCCCTGCGCGCCGGCGGCGTCCAGCGCCTGGAATGCTGCCACTCGCGTGGCGGGCTCGACCTGGCCGCCGTGCGCCGCCTGGCCGCGCTGGTCCGCCAGCTCGAGCCGGACGCCATGGTGGCCATCGCCCACTATTCGCTGATGTTTGCCACCTTCGCCCGGATGCTGGCGGGCTGGCGCGTACCGCTGACCTTCATCAGCCACAGCATGGATTGCGTGATCCGCAGCCGCGCCGACCGCCTGCGCTTCTTTGTTTACCGGCGCTTTTACCGCAGGGCCGATTGCGTGGTATTCGTCAGCCAGATGCAGCTGGGCTTTTTCGGCGCCATGGGCATCGTGCCGCGGCGCAGCGAGGTGGTGCACAACGGCATCGACCTGGCCCACTTCGATGCCGCCAGCGTGGCCGCCGCCGCCGCTGTCCTGCGCGCGCGCCACGCCATCGCCCCGGGCGAACTGGCGATCGGCCTGTGCGCCATTTTTCGTGAGGAAAAGCGCCACATCGACCTGCTGAGCGCCGTGGCCAGCCTGCGCCAGCGCGGCGTGCCGGCCCGCGCCGTGCTGGTCGGCGACGGGCCCATGCGCCCTGAGATCGAGACGGCCATCGACACCCTCGGCCTGCGCGGCGCGGTCGTGCTGGCCGGCTTCCAGCAGGACGTGCGTCCCTACATCGCCATGTGCGACGTGATGACCCTGACCTCCCACGCTGAAACTTTTCCGATGGCAACGCTCGAATACATGGCGCTGGGCAAGCCGCTGGTCGCCAGCGATGTCGGCGGCCTGCGCGAACAGGTCAGCGACGGCGTCAACGGCTTGCTGTATCGGCCGGGGGACACCGCGCGCCTGGCCGATGCGCTCGCCAGCATGGCCGACCCGGGCCTGCGCGCGCGCCTGGGCGAGGGGGCGCTCGCCACCGTGCGGGCGCGCTTCGACGTGCACAATATGGTAACCCGTTACGAAGCCATCCTCGCCGCGCTGGCGGGGCAGGGTATGCGCGCCGCGCGCGCACTGGGGCGGACCCGGCATGCCGACTGAGGGCGGCGGCGCGCGCCCGGCAAGGCAGGTGATCATGATCGGCCCGTCGCCGCGCGCGCGCGGCGGCATGGCCACGGTCGTCCAGACCCTGCTCGAACACGGTTATGAAGACGATGGCCGCTGCCGCTTCATTGCCAGCCACGTCGATGGCAGCCCCTTGGCCAAGGCCGCCCGCGCGGCCGGCGCGCTGGCCGAATTTGCCAGTTTGCTACTGCGCGGCAAGGTTGCCTTGCTCCACGTCCACGTCGCCTCGGGCGTGAGTTTCTGGCGCAAGGCGGCCTTCATGGCGCTGGCGTACGCGCGTGGCTGCCCGGTGATCTTTCACTTGCACGCCGGCCAGTTTCGCCAATTTATCGACGGCCTGAGTCCCGCCCGGCGGCGCCACGCGCTCGCCCTGATCGGCAAAGCGCGCGCCGGCTTCGCGCTGACCCAGGCCTCGGCCGACTGGATGCGCGACACCTGCCATCTTGAGCAGGTGGAGATTTTCCCCAATCCGATCGCCATCACGCCGGTCGATCCGGCCACCATACGCGCCGGCCGTGGCCATGAGATCGTGTTTCTGGGCCGGCTGGAAGAGAAGAAGGGGGTGTTCGATCTGGTACGCGCCTTCGCCGTCGTGCACGCGGAGTTGCCGCAAACCCAACTAGTGCTGGGTGGCGACGGCGACGCCGCGGGCGTGATGGCGCTCGCCAAAAAATTGCAAATAGAAAATTTTGTAAAATGTTTAGGGTGGGTCGGGCCGGACGAGAAACCTGCCTTGCTGAAACGCGCGGCTGTTTTCGTTCTGCCATCACACTTTGAACAAATGCCAATGACAATTTTGGAAGCCTTGTCATTTGGTACACCAGTTGTGGGCACAAACGTTGGCGCCGTAGCAGATATGTTGGCTCATGGCAATAGCGGAAGTGTGGTGCCGCCGAAGGAAATTGCCGTGCTCGCTGCCTCAATTTTGCGCATAATGACCGATAATATCCGCACGGATATGATGGCCGTGCGGGGACTTGAGCGAGTGAAGTCCGAATACATGGTCGAAACAGTAATACATCGTCTTCGACGACGTTATGAGGAGTTAGCGCATGAAGAAATTAGTTAGCACGATTGCCACATTGCTATTGGCAAGCGTTGCGAGTCTGGCATCGGCTCAGTTTACCGTCCCCACCGCAACCTATACCAGCACGGAACTGGCCGCCATCACGACCGCCCTGAGCCCCACATCCCTGTCCACCGCCATCGCGAAATTCGATGCCACACCGCCAACAATGGGACACCCCCGTT
>CBFGOU010000140.1:0-9893 GCA_965650445.1 uncultured Oxalobacteraceae bacterium
TGGACCGCACTCCATGCTGCCTATCTGGAGACCTTCCTGCTGATCGCGCAGGCGGTATCGCTGCGCGCGTCCAGCGCCCGCGCCGCCCTCGCCATCCTCCTGGCGGTGTGGTTCAGCCTGTGCATTGTGCTGCCGCGCGCGGCCAGCAGCACCGCCGAGACGATCGCTCCCATCCCGCCCTACAAAACAGTCAGGATGGCCGTCGAGGCCCAGGCGCCGGCGTATGAAAATGCCGACCGCTGGAACGCCCGCAGGCAGGCGCTGCTGGCTGCCAACACCCAGGCGGCACGGCAAAACATGCGCGCCGCCCAGCTGGACCAGGCCGAACGCGATTCGCACGCCGTGTTCGACCGCTTGCTGGGCCGCTTTTACGATGCGATCGCACATCAGGACAAGGTGTTCGCGCGCTTCGCGGCGCTGTCGCCAACGATCGCGCTGCAGGCGGGCGCCAGCGGCATCGCCGGTACCGACTTCCAGCAGCACCGCCATTTCATCGACGCGGCAGAACACTACCGGCGCAACCTGGTCAACCGGCTCAATGAAGAACTGATGCGGCACTCGGAAAGCGAGGACGTGGGCGCGGCGACAGGCCGTGCCTACTGGGCCGGCATAGCGGCATTCGACTACCGCGCGCCCGCACTGGCCGGCGTCATCGGCGAACTTGCCGTTCCGCTGACGCTGCTGCTGCTCTGGACCGGCGCCGCCGCGCTGGCAGCCTGGCGTGCGGCAAGCAAGGTGACGCCATGAAGCCGCACCTCGCCGCCCTGCTGCGCGTCGAGATCGGCATGCTGCTGCGCGCGCGCTTTTCCTGGCTCCTGTTCGCGGTGCTGCTGGCGGCACTGACTGCGGGGGCAGTCAATGGCCAGCGCCACGTGGACCAACAGCGCCAGGTGCTCGACCGCCTTGCGCGCCACCAGGCCGACACTATCGCGGCCGACCACGCCGCGCTGGCACGCTACCGCGCGAGCGCGGGCCCGCTCCTGCCCTACTGGCAGGACCCTGGCGACGTCGCCGGCTACATGCGCTATGGGCTGAACGCGTATGCGGCCAAACCGCCGCTCGCGCTGGGCGCGCTGGCCGTCGGCCACAGCACGCTGCTGCCCTATTACCTGCGAAGCGAGCTCGATTTTGTCGCGCCGCCCGCCAGCGACTTCGATTTCGTCGCCCCGCGCACACTGGCCCTTGGCGCATTCGATCTGGCGTTCGTTCTGGCCGGTGTGCTGCCGCTGGTGCTCATCGCGCTAGGTGCGGCGCGCCTTTCCACGGAACGCGACAGCGGCGTGCTCGCCCTGATGGCAGCCCAGCTGACTTCGTACCGCGGCATCGTGCTGGTCAAGGCTGCGGCACTGGCGGCAGTCAGCCTGCCGGCGATCATGGGCGCATGCGCACTGGCGCTGCTGGTGGCGGGCGTACCTTGCTGGGATCGCGCTACCCTGCCCGCCATCGCCTTGGCGGCAGCGGCGCTGGCAGGCTTCACGCTGGCCTGGATCGGCCTGATCGCACTGGTGGCAAGCCGCACGGGCATGCTCGCGAGCTGTCTGCGCCTGGTCGCGCTGTGGATGGGATTGACCTTTATCGTTCCGGCCGCCGGCGCGCTGGCGATCGGCCTGGCATGGCCGCCCCCCGCTGCCCTGGAACAGCTCGACGCCCTGCGCAGAGCCAGCAACGTCAGTGGACCCGAACGCGATGCCCTGTTCCGCGCCTATCTGGAGCAGCACCCGAAATACGCCGCTGCGGCCAAGCGCCTCGGGCAAATACCTTATGCCACCAAGATCATCGCCGTGCAGACGAATCTGGAGCGGCACGCCAGGGCGCGCGCGCATGCCGCGCGCAGGCAGCTGGAGGCAGCCGAACAGTGGGCGCGCCTGCTGCGCTACCTGTCCCCGCCGATGATGTTCGAAGACATGCTGACACGGACCGCAGGCACGGACGGCGCGCGCCACCAGCGCTTCCTGCGGGACGCGCAAGCCTACACCGATACCTTGCGCAGATTTTTCTGGGAACGCGCGCTGGAGCAGGCGGCACGCCCTGCCGCGGGATGCGCGAACTGCGCCAGCCGCCTGAATTTTACCGGGCATGCCAGCATCCCACGCTTTGCGGCGAGCCCGCCACACGACGGCGTGGCCAGGCCAGTGATCGAAGCGGTCGTGTATCTGTGGCTGGCGGCCCTGCTCGCCGCCGTCCTGCTGTGGAAAACCGCGCCCCTGCGGCTCTAGGGCGTGTTGACATTCAAGCTCGCGGTTTCTGAGAAAATTTGCAAGAAGGGCTGTTAAGCGCAGTCAGGCGCAACGCTACGGGCAGCAGTTTGCCCGTGACGGCAACCGCACGGCGTTGGTCAAGCTACAACCGATTCGGCAGCGTGGTGGCCTTGGTCAGTTTCTGTTCGTCAAGCAGCTTGGCCTTGTATGCCATCAGCTCATCGTCCTCAATGTCAAAGCGCTTGAGCCACTGTTCCGCGCCCCATCCGATGAGGCGGGGCTCGCCTTCCTTGGAGGCGTAGTGTAGGCTGACCTTGGGGACACGCACTTCCTTGAACAGCATATTGGGGAGCACCAGCCGGGCAGGCTTCGGTCGGTCAGTGGGCGCGGCCTCGGGTTTCGGCCCGGCCTGAATGACAAGGCCCGCCCCATAGTCATAGAGCGCAAACCAGTCCATTGGCAACTCGGAGCGGATTGCCGCGAGGCCTCCAATTGTCTCCACCATCTGATAATTCACGGCCGTTAGCCACGAGACCGTCTTGATGCCTTGGTCGGCCGCCTCCGATGCACCAAGTGGACGGCCGACATCGAATCCCTCAAGCTTATCGGCTAGATACGCCTCGAACGGTTGGTTGTCGCTTACGCGAACTGCCGATAGCACCAAACCATGCCCACCATAGCCGTGGATGGCCTTCAGTCGCTTGGCAAAGCTCACGAACATCGCCTGGAACGCGGTCGGATTGTCCTCGACGTACAGCAACGGCATGCTGAAACGAAGGACGGACGCGCCCCACGTACCCATCTTGGCTTCCCAACCACGCAGACCAGAGACATAGAACTCCCAAGCGCCGGCATCGTGCGGCTGTTCTCCGCTTGTGTAGCAGAAGCCCATCAGGTCGTTCTCCTTCATGCGCTTCACCATAGCGCGCATCGGCGGGGCCTTGGCGAACGCAAGCTTGTCGGGACCTTCTGGTGGCTCTTCACGCCATAGCCAAGTCAGGTCCTTCTTGGCGATGACCTCGTACTCGTCGAAGCAGGCACAGATGGTCTCACGAACCTCGGGAAGATGAGCATCATTGAAGAACAGCGTGCCGGTGATGGCCGGGACGCTGCCCACGTAATCCTGTGGGCCTTGCCTGGACAGCAGGCCACCGGGTATGCGCATCTTCTCTGGATGCTCGCGCATCAAGTGGATCGGGTCAAATGGAAGGTCGGTCATGATAATTCCTTAATACGCTGGCACCGGGACCGGTGGCGGGCGCTTGGTGACGAGCATGTAGAGCAATCCCAACGCGCCAGCCGCCATGCCGAGCTGCTCGACCGGCATCTTGGGAGGGTTTGGTTCGGGTTGGTCGCAATCGCAGTCACCGGGACCCATTTCGACCAGCTTGTTGTCGTCACCCGCGATACGGATGTACGCCCGCGCCTGCTTTTCATCCATTTTGTCTGGCGGGAACTTGATCTCCACGACCTGTTTGATGTTGTCCTGGGTTGGCGGCTTGGTCGGATCGTTGACAATGACAACATCAGGGCGGCGTACCATGCCTTCACCTGCCTCGAACGAAGGACGCATACTTCCCTGCGCGTCCGGCTGGTCCCACCACTTCCTGATCCACCCCGGCAGCCAGTCATGGCCCTTGGTCTCCACACTGCTATTCATGATAGGCGCCGGCGGTTGCCGGGTCATATCGTAATTGACCTCCGGCTTGTACGGGCTGCGGTGTTCCAGTAATCCGTCCAGTCCCTTGAGTTGCGCCGACACGCACGATTGCCTGAGCGAGCGTCCGTCCTTGCCGACGCCAGGGACATCCTTGCATTTGCAGATGGCCGAGCACAGAACCTTCTTGTCCACGAAGTCTACCTCGGGCCGGTTGATCTTCACAACCGTGGTGGTGCCGCCTTGAGACATGCCTCCGGTCGCCATCGGCACAAAAGGCTTGTTAGGTTCGGTCATGCCTGTCCAGGGTCGGCGAGGTGGAAAGCCAGCGCCTCGCCGGCATCACGTTCGATCCACTGCGTCAAGCCCTCGGCATCCGTGCTGCCGGTGAGGTACTGACCGCCGGCGGAGCCCACACGAACCGCCAACCCGCTAACGGGGCCGCGCGAGGTCTGGTCCAGAACCTGGAAGCGCCCTCGGAATCGCTGTGCGGTTTCATCCAGCGTCGCGGTGGCGACCGGATAGCGGCCCTTGACGGGCTTGACTGCGAGCTTTGCCATGAACTCGGCGACGAGACGCTCGCCGTCAGCTTCAGTGTATTCCATCTGTCGCCTCCAGTTCTTTTCGAGTGGCGCGCCAGTGCGGCAGCGATGTTGACCAACGTGTCGAGCGAGAAGCGTTCCGTCGCACCTCGGCGCAAGTCGCTGATACGCGGCTGTGTCTGACCACACGCGCGCGCGGCCTCCTGCTGCGTCCAGTCGTTGCTGGTCAGCAGCAGCTGGATGTGGTCGATCAGAACGGTGCGCACTTGCCGAATGGGCGCATCACGGGTATTGCCGCGGTCGCTCGTAGTCATCGAGGCATTATGCCAATCGTGGAATAAATTTCAAATACTGCAACCATAATAGCTAATACACCGAGGGGAACTCGAACCAAATGCCGGAAATGGCAACCGAAGTTGTCAACGCGCTGTAAAGGGGAGAAAGTGGACGCGCGCCCTGGTGCATTGGCCACAAACAGGTGAAGGCCGTGATCCCATCAACAGCGTCACGCAAGGTGCAGCGCGAATATGACCGCTACCAATACCGGAATCGAAACGTAATCGAGCGGTTATTTGCCAAGCTCAAACAGTTCCGGCGTGGCTCTAGGCGCTGACGGCGCGCTTGCGCTTCGGCGCCGCCGCGGCCGAACAATCCGCGCACACGCCATACAAGGTCAGTTCATGGCGGTCGATCACGAAACCCTTGGGCGCCAGCTTGTCCATCGGGCCGGGACAGCCGTCGACGTCGTACACCCGGTCGCAGCTGACGCAGTGGAAGTGGTGGTGGTGATGGCTGGCGGCGTGCGTCGTTTCGTAGCGCGGGTTTTCGCCGGGCAGGTTAACCGCCTCGATCTCGCCCTCCGCCAGCAGGCTTTTGAGGTTGCGGTAGATCGTCGCAATACCGATCTCGGCGACGCTGGTGCGGACCTCGGCGAGTATTTCGTGCGGCGTGAGCGGACGCCCCGCCGCGGTGATCGCGGCGCGAATGGCGGTTCGCTGGCGGGTAGAACGTTCCATGGCGGGCCGGGCTGAAAAGAACACATTATCCCATAAAGCCCAGGAAGCGCTTGCGCTGTTAATGAGAATGCATTATCGTTAACAGCAGATTAGCACCGCGACAACGAAAGCCACCACACCGTGTATAACCCTGCCTTCGAACTGCCTTATCCCGCATCGGCGCAAGCCGCCTCGCCCATGGTGTGCAGCGGAATCTGCCATGGCACCCTCGGCGAGCTGATACAAGGCCCCTATGTGCATGAGGGCGAACAGCACATCAGCCTGATCTCCCTGCCCGTCAAAAAATACAGCTGCATGCACTTCACCCATGGTTTGCCGGCGGACCAGGCCGCGGACCTGGCGAACAAGAGCAAATGCCGACGCGCGATCGACCTGTATGTCCAATTGCATGGCCTTACCCTCCCTCCGGGCAAATGGCGCCATGATTCCGAATTGCTCGAAGGGAAAGGCATGGCCAGCTCGACAGCAGATCTGGTGGCCACCATCCGCTGCCTGGATGCGATGTTCGGGAACGAGTCGACGCCGGAGGCGATTGCCGCAATCCTGCGCCGGATAGAACGCTCCGACAGCGTCTTCCTCGACCACTATGCGCTGTACCTGAGCGCCAGGCAGCAGGTCGTGCAGACCTTTCGCCATCGTCCCACCTTCCACGCCTGCTATATCGACGAAGGCGACAGCATCGATACCGAGCGCATTGGTCCGGCCCTGCTGGAAACCTACCGCGAATACCGCGCTGCCTACGAGACCAATCTGCACGAGGCGCTCGACGCCTTCGCCAGCGACGACCTGGCCCGGATCGCCGCCTGCGCCACCGTCAGCGCCTGCCTGGGCCAGCATGCCGTCGCCAAACGCTGCCTCGGCATCCTGCTCGCGCGCCAGCAGCAGTTTGGTGCCGACGGCATCTTCGTCGCCCATACCGGCAGCCTGCTCGGCTATCTGTTCATCGAACAGCCTGGCGTGGCCAAAATGGGCGCGCTGTCGTCATTCTTCCACGCCCTCGGCTATCAATGCCGCTTCGTCCAGACGGGATACTGACCATGTTCGACCATATTGCCGACGCCATCAAGGCGCCCGACTTCGTACGCCTGGATACCAATCTGTATGTCGCCCGCTTCGAGACCATGAAGGTCTACTCGACGCTGGTGGCGGTGGAACGGCTGCTGCAGAGCGGACGGGTAGCCAAAGGCGACACCTTGCTGGACAGTTCGAGCGGCATCTACGCTTACGCGCTGGCGCTGGCCTGCCACAAATTCGGCATGCGCTGCCACATCATCGCGTCGAAAACGGTCGATCCCACGCTGATGATCCAGCTGCGCCTGCTGGGCGCAACGGTCGAACCGGTGCCGCCGGCCGCCACGCTCAAGCTCGATCAGAGTCTGCGGGTGGCGCGCATCGCCGAGATCCTGCGCACCGAGCCGAACGTGCACTGGATGCAGCAGTATCACGACGATATCCATTACGCCGGCTACGCACCGATCGCCGATCAGATCGCGGCACTGTTCGGCGAGCGCAGACTGACCCTGGTCGGCGGCGTGGGCTCGGGCTGCTCCACCGGCGGCCTGGCCCTGGCACTGCGCGCGCGCCACGACGACGTCGACCTGATCGGCATCCAGCCGTTTGGCAGCGTGACCTTCGGCAGCGAAGGGATCGCCGATCCGGGCATCATCATCGCCGGCATCGGCACCGGCATCGCGTTTCGCAACGTGCGCCATGCGCTGTACGACCAGATCCAATGGATCGGCTTTGACTATGCCATGGCCGGCACGGTGGCCCTGCTGCGCCGCCACGCCATTTTCGCCGGCCTGTCCAGCGGCTGCTGCTATCTTGCCGCGCGCCGCGAAGCGGCCTTGCGCCCGGAGCGCGCTGTCCTGTTTATCGCGCCCGATACGGGCCACCGCTACGTCGAGGCGGTCTACGCGCGCCACCAGGAGGCGCAGGACATCGAGGCGCTGGCGCCCAGGACGATCGCCGGTCTCGATGAACTGGCCTTGCCCTGGTCGGCCATGCCGTGGGCGCGCCGTCCCGACCCGTCTTCCCCATTTCCAGCCACCACACCGGCAGCGCAGGAACGCGCGCTGTTCAACTAAACCTATTGCAAGGAACAACATGGCACACCTATTGATGATCGAAAGCTGGATCGGCGGTACCGGCCGGATTTTCCCGGAAACGATCACCCGCGCGGGACACACTTATACCTTCGTCACGCGCAAGCGCGGCCACTATTCCGAGGACGCCGCCACCCATCCCGTCATCGAACACGCAGCCAATGTCCTGACCACCGAGACCAACGACATCCCAGCGCTTGCCGCCTTCCTGCGCGCCCAGCACGCGATACTCAAGTTCGACGGCGTGGTGACCATCTGCGACTATTACGTCGACACGGTGGCGCAGGTGGCGCTGGCCCTCGGCCTGCCGCAGGCTTTCCCCGGCACGGCGGCGCTGGTGCGGCGCAAGCACCTGGTGCGCGCCGCGCTCGGGCGGGCCGGGCTGCCCAACCCCGCCTATTGTGTGGCCACCAGCTGGGAAACGGCGCGCGATGGCGCCGGCGCCATCGGCTACCCACTGATCCTCAAGCCCTGCGACCTGGCTTCCAGCGCGTTCGTCCGCCTGGTCAACGATGAAGCCGAACTGCGCGCCGCCTTCCAGGCGCTGGAAAACTTCCCCGTCAATTTCCGCGAGCAGGCACGTGAGCCGCTGTGGCTGCTTGAAGAGTACATGGACGGCGAAGAGGTCAGCGTGGAAGCGTGCACCGTTGCCGGGCGCACCACCATCATCGGCATCACCGACAAGAGCGTTACCGGGTTCCCGTGCTTTATCGAAGACGGCCACATGTTCCCGGCCCGGCTGGCGGACGCGCAGGCGGCGGACGTGCGCGCGCTGGTGCTGGGCGCACTGGCCGCGGTCGATTTCGATTACGGCATCAGCCACACCGAAGTCAAGCTCACGGCCAAGGGGCCGCGTATCGTCGAAATCAACCCGCGCCCAGGCGGCAACTATATCGCCGAACTGGTCGAGCGTGTCACCGGCATCGCATTCTTGACGGCGCAGATCGACATGGCGCTCGGGCGCGCGCCCGACCTGGCCCCGCGCGATACCGGGGTGCGCAGTGCCGCCATCAAGTTCCTGGTACCGCCACACGCGGGAAGGGTCAGCGCCATCACCGGGATCGACGATGCCGCCGGCGCGCCACATGTGCTGCGCGCGTCCATCTCCCAGATGGCCGGCCGTGAACTGGGCACCCCGATCGACAATGCCTGCTACCTTGGCCACGTGCTGGCAGCCGATCCGGCCGGGCAGCACGCCCGTACCTACGCGGAACAGGCGCTGGCGCGCGTGGCGCTGGTGTACGGCGCCAGCGCGCCAGCGGTGGAGCCGGCCGCCAGCGTCGACGCCCTCATTGCCCAGGTCGGCGCCGGCATATTCGGCGCCGATCCGGCCACCCTGCATGTGACCGGCGCGTGCTGGATGGCGCAGAGCACGCGGTTTCCGGGCACCCGGCAGACTTACCGCAACTACTATCTGCTGCTGCGCGTGGGCGCGGCCTTCGGCGCCTGCTGCGTCGAACGCGATGCGCTCGATCCGGCCATCGCCCCTTCCCTGGCCGGCCTCACGGTGGCCGAACTGCTGGCCGATCAGCGCCTGCCGGTCCGCATCGCCGCGCTCGACGCCTACCTGAACGCCGTGCGTCCGCACCGCGACGCCGCCGGTGCCAGCACCATGCTGCTGCCGGCCGGCGCCCCGCCGGTGCGCGCGCTTGCGCGCGACCGGGCCATCGCCAGCCTGGTTGCCATCAAACCCGGGCAGCGCGTGGGCCTGATCGGTGTAGTCAATCCCCTGGTCAGCGCGATCGAGGAGCGCGGCGGCAGATGCCTGCCTTGCGACTTCAATATGGAACGTACCCAGAGCGGACTGGAAGTCACCCGCGACATGCTGCCGATCCTCGAGACAGCCGATTTGATCATTGCCACCGGAATGACCCTGTCGAACGGTTCCTTCGACGTCATCCTGGCGGCGGCGCGCCGGCGTGCGATTCCCCTGATCGTATATGCGCAGACCGGCAGTGGCATCGTCCCCCGTTTCCTTGGCAGTGGCGTGAGCGCGGTGTCGGCCGAACCCTTTCCGTTTTCGCAGTTCAGCGCCGATCCCACGCCGATCTATCTGTACCGCCACGGCGACGGCACACCCGCGCCATGATGCCGGCCGCCACGCAGCACCTGCTTATCTCCGGCCAGGCCCGCCAGCGCGGGCTCAACGGCCTGCTGGTCTACACCTTCTTCATGGTGCTCGGCTTTGCCATGCTGATGCCCCTGGTGACCATCCACTTCGTCAGCAATACCGGCATGGCCGCGGCGATCGTGGGCGCGGCCCTGGCAATGCGCCAGATGACGCAGCAAGGGCTGGCACTGCTCGGCGGCATGCTGGCCGACCGCGTCGGCGTGCGTCCGATGATCTGCGCCGGCGTGCTGCTGCGCGCTGCCGG
>CBFGOU010000141.1:0-9890 GCA_965650445.1 uncultured Oxalobacteraceae bacterium
CTTTCCATGTAGAAGTGGGCCTGGCCGCCCGCCGTCTGGGTGCCGCCGACGATCTGGCAGGCTATCCCGCCGACCATGCCGGTCTGGTTGGTGATCTGCTTGTCGAGCGGGGCGCGGCCCGTATCGGCCCAGTCGAACTGGCTGCCGGGGCGCGTGACTTTCCAGATATGCGAGTTGAACGGCGCCGTGGTCGGATAGTCGGGGTAGACGCTGTTCAGACGAATGGCCTGGTCGAGATCGAGTACCGGCTCGCCCCACCAGAGCGGATCGTTCGGCCCCAGCGCCACCGGTCCATAGCTGATGCATTCGCTGGTGACATAGGCGGCGATGGCGGCTGCCGCTTCCTGGCTCCTGGCGCACACCAGCGCCAGCGACTGGCCGACGTACTGCACCGTATCGACGGCAAAGATCGGCTGGTCCATGCCCATGCCTTGCAGATTGATGGCGCCGTCCTTGAAGCAATGGCTGGTGATCAGGTCGACAAACTCGGGATCGCGTTGCGACAGGTGGGCGCGCAGCGCGTCGAGATCGCCGGCGCTGCCGACCGCCGCGCCAGGCACACGGAAGCCCCAGGACGCCAGCGCGCGCGTGCTTTGCACGAAAGACGCGTTGACGGTCTGCGGCGGTACGCTGAGCTCGTGCGTGTAATGGACCTGGCCCGATGCCTGCTCCATCGCCAGATACTTGATGAATGGCTGGGAGACGGGATGCTTCCACTCTTGAATCTTATAGGACTGGATGCCATTGCTGACCGTCCAGCGGTCGAAGGTGATCGTTCCGCTGGAGCGCACCGCGGGCGGAACGGCGCCGCCGTTTTCCATCAGCGCATTGACCACGGCCTTGTAGAAATAGGCCAGGCACAGGGAGACGCGGTAGGCGTCGGTAAAGCCTTCCGACGGCTGCTCGGCGGTTCGGGCCGCCCAGCGTGCCAGTTCGGCTTGCACTTCCGCTTGCAGGATCGGCGCCAGCGTGGCCATGTCGGCCAGGGCCAGCCGCTTGCCCTGCAGCGCGCGCTCGGTCGCGCTGGCGCGCCAAGGGTAGGGCGCGATCGCGCCGAATACCAGCGCCACGTCGGTCACGACCAGGTCGGCGTCCAGCAGCAGGCGCGCGGTGGCGTTGACGATGCTGTGGGCGTTGACTTCTCGCAGCGCGACTTTTTGCGGGTACAGCACTTCGGCGTCGGGGCCGAAGGGAATATGGTAGGACACCAGCACCAGGCGGCGCGCAAAGCCGGGATCGGCCGCGGCGCGTGCGACCAGTTCGGCCAGCGGCGCGCGGCGTATGCCGCCATCGGAGCCGGACAGCGCTTCGGCATAGTCGACCTCGACCTGGGCGGCGACCATGGCGGTCACGGCGTCCGACGGAAAGGGCGCGCCGCTGCCGCTGTGGATGTGGTGCAGCACCAGCATCGTATTGCCGCCCAGGGTGGCCGCATTGCGCACGATGCGCCCGGCCGTGCGCTTGGCCATATAGCAAATGGCGCCCAGGCGCGTGCTGTTCTTGGGCACCGGCGTGCCGTCCGGACCTGGCTCGGTTTCGCCGCGCGCGGTCATCACGTCGCTGAGCAGCGCAATCAGGCTCGTGTAGGTGGTCGATGCCGGCACCTGCAGCCCGTCGGCATCGACGCGCGGCACATTGTTGAGCTCAGCGACATACCGTACGTCGAGCAACACCGTCGCAGCGAGATACTGCTCCGGATAGATACCGAAGGACGTGTTGGCGGCGACCAGGCGCGGCTGCTCGGCCTCGTATTGCACCATCAGGGCCAACAGTTCGGCTAGCGACGTGGGCGAGCGCCACACGTGCTTGCCATGGTCGACCGCGACTCCGGACGGCGCCTGGCGCGCGGCGGGAGGAAAGGGAATGAGCAACTGGCCGGTGGGGCGCTGCGCCAGCGCGGCCGCATCGCCGCGGCATTTCATGCGTTCTTCTTCGTCGTGTTCGGTCCAGTCGGAAGCGAACGTCTTCATGCCCGTCAGGATCGCGCGGTAACCGGTGCAGCGGCACAGATTGCCATCCATGGCCCCTTCGATCTCGCGTTTGGTCGCCTTGGGATTGTTGGCCAGGAACTCCGACATATTCATCACAAAGCCTACCGTGCAATAGCCGCACTGCGTGCCGTTGTTCATGGCCAGCCGCCACGCAATCGGGTTCATGCCTTCGTGCGTCATTTGGGACGGATAGATCGGAATGGTTTCACGCAGCCGCGTCGTGAGCGGCGCGTTGTCCGCCACTGCCTCGTCCACGCTGTCGCGCACTTGCTGCACTTTGCGCGCGCGTGCCGCCTGGCCCTCGGCCAAGGCGGGGACGCACTGCTCGGTGGTCTGCGACGCGCTGCGGCTTGCCACCACGGACGTGGCCAGATGATCGGGATTGGGCTGGCGCGCCGAACCGGTGCCTTCGACGGTCGTCACCGCCAGGCCGTTCAAGGCCACCACCGGACGCAGGCAGGAATTGACGGCGCTGTGTTCGGCGCTGGCGGTATCGTCGTTCCAGCGCGACAGGATCACCGTGCAGCCGCCGCAGCCACCCTGGCCGCAGGGTTTTTTCGGGCCGGCCAGCGCGACCTCGGGTGAGCGCAGATAATCGATCAGGAGCAGATCGGGCGCGGGGCGATGGATGGTCACCGGATGGCCGTTCAGGAAAAAATCGACACGATCCGATTGGGCGCGATGTGGCATGGCGGAGAACTCCTGGCTGGGTCAAAGACGTTAAAAAACGAGGATGGAGCGTGAGTGGCGCTGATGCATTATGGCAACTGGATTAGGGTATTCGTTAAATACAACTATGTCAAATTTACTATTTCGTTAAAGTGGGGCGGATTGGTCTTGACATTTGCGACGTGAAGGCGTGCGCCAGGCGGTGACGCCGCTACGCTGATGCGCGGCAGTTAAACAAAAAGCCGACGATCGGCGATTTTGGGGCGTATGCCCGATAGGCCGCACAGCACGTGCGGATCACCTGTAAAGGTTAGCCCGTTAGTATCGCCGCTGTACCGCGCAGCATGGGTTCGGCGCGTGCGCGCACCGCTGTCCGGAATAATTTGAAGGGGGGCAGGGAAAAATGGAAACGCCAGCACGAGGCTGGCGTCATGGCGAAGATCGGTGAAGGTAAGGCAGTCTATTTGCAGACGAAGACGGTCGGGCCGCGCCGCTTGCCGTTGAAATCCACACTGACCGTGCACTGCGTTGCTTCAACAGGAACACGGCGCGCCAGTTGCACCGGCCCATAGCCGCAATACAGCCACTTCTCGTGGCCATGTGGAACGTACAAGCTCCACCCTCTGTTGTCGGTCGTGCGCTTCCCGTGCTTCTCCGTCTTCTTCCAAGTAGGCACCAGATACGCGCTTTCGTTGGGCGCGCCATGCAGCATTCCGGAGTCGTCGACTGTCCAGACCCCTGATGTCGCGGTCCAGCCATCAGCGATGCTGCGCATCGGCACCATGTCGGCAGGCAGCAGCATCGGACAGACGACCCGGAAAGGGGGCGGGGGCGCCGCGTGGGCGATAATCGGGCGGCTCAACAGCCAGATCATTGCGGCGCCCCCGGCCAACAGCAGCCCAACAGAAAGGTCCCGGCCACTCATTGTGCGATCACGTAGTACGCGAGGGCATTGTTGCCGGCATCGCGATATCTGCCGTCTGCGAATTTCTGCCCTTGATAAGGTCAACGCGATCACCTTCTTTGATGAATGGCTGCTTCAAAAGTGAGTCTACCTGCGGGTAAATGTACGGCATTGCGTCACTCCTGTCACTGTCGATGGGCTTCCATCGTCAGCGCTTGACGCGCTATTTACATTGCGAGCTGGTAAGTTTTATATTGGTCGGGCGCAACGGTGTGGCGATGTGCGGGAACCCGAGCAGCGTCTAGGGTATGGCGTTTATGCCAAGCGCGGTATGGAGGCGATCGACGCCCATGGCATCTTGGCGAAGCGCATCGGTGAAACAACTGTGCGAGAATCCTTGTAATGGGGATGGAGCGAAGGAGTGTCGTTATCCTGACCGTTCTCCATTTTTCAGTCGCCCTTGGCCGACGAATCGACAGGACGGGACATTTGGGCCGCTATGGCCGAGAATTGACGTTCGTAGCCTTTTGTATGGCCAGATTTGATGGCGACCCGCAGGTAATCGTCCACCGTTGGATACGCAGCGTGAACGTCGCCTTGCGGCCCGAGGCGCGCATACCACTTTGAAGGATTGCCGAAACCCATCTGCTCAAGGGAGCCGCGTGCTTCGGAAAAGTAGCGGACCATGTCGTTCACAGAGCCGAATTCCGCGGTTTCCTTCAACTGGGCGGCTTGCGTGACCCCGATCCGCCGATTGCGGAAGTGCGTGTTCACAGCTTCGAATTCGTCACGGCGGCATAGATTCGAAATCTCCACCGCAAGCGCCGGGAGTGATCTGTCTGCGCTTCCTGGAACGTCTGTCGCAATTTCTTCCGATAGATGGATGCGGCGTTTTCCCGAATGTGTGAACGCGTGAGGCATCTTGTCCTTACTTGCAACGCTGATCGTGACGCCTCCTTCCCGGGTCATCTGGCTCAGGCGCGAACGGAAGGTCGGTGATTCTTGATGGAGTGTCTCAAGCCTGGCAACCAGGCTCGACACTCGGGAATCGTTCCCGGGGTTTCGGATATGCGCGACTACCTCGCTCCACGGGAGAGGCTCCATCGAAGGAGCATTTTTTTCGCTTCGCAACGTGTAGGTAGGCGCAGGCACTCTGACCGGTGACGATGGGGATGTTGCGCCAGCCGCGGGCAAGGCGCCCGTGGTTGGCGTTCCCCCAGCGGCCGACGTCGCGGTTTCCTTTTTCACACGTTTGATCTTTAACGGCAGGTAATCGGTACACTTCCTCGCCTCGCCCGTCATGCCGGTCGGCTTGCCGGGGCGGTGACCGACAATCTGAAACCCCTTGCGCGTAATGCCCTTGTCAGGCGAGCTTGTTTGCGCTGCGGGGCTACCGTTGTCAGGTGTCAGGGCCGGCTGCGGCTTTGACGCTGCTCGCGGCATTGTCGAAGTGCGCGGCGTGGCGGTCGCCGGCTGGCTGTCGGATACGCTCGCCGGCTGGGCCGACCTGCCAGGAATCCCTGCGCGGCGCAAAGGTCCCTGGGGCGGAGTTGGCGCCGAACGGGGTCGTGCTCCGGCCGTCACTGGAGATCCAGCGCCGGTGAAACGCCGGGATGGGCGTTTGTCAGTTGCCGTCTGTAAGGACGCCGCCGGAAGGCCATTCGGGAGACTATTTTGTTGCGCGATGTGGGTGGTCTGGATACGGCTATCGGTTTTCATCGGGTACACCGCACAGTCCTGTTATTAATCCGCACGATGGTACTGTGGGTCGCGAACTGTTCTGACGTATGCTGCGAAATCACGGCGACAGGAGAGAACAAACGGCTCCTTCTCCGGCCAAGGAGATCGCCATGCCGTACCGCTACGCCGATGCACGCCAGCTGGACAAGAAGCCGAAGATCGGCGATTTCGAGTGTGTTAGTCTTGTTCGGCACTTCACGAAAGCGCCTCCTGCACGAATGTGGCGCGAGGGAGAAAAGGTATTAGGGAACAAGAAGGTCTTGCCTGGCACTGCCATCGCGACGTTTGTGAATGGACGGTGGCCAAATCTGAAAAAGGGAAACCATGCTGCCTTCTACATTGGGCAAGTGTCTGACGGTCTCTACATCCTGGAACAGTGGAACACGCCGGCAAAGAAAAACATTTCTATCCGGTTCATCTCGAGAAAAGGGCGCAAGCCCGATGGGACGTACAGCAATCCGTCCGATAACGCTGACGCGTTTTCGGCGATTGAACAGGCAGACGGTATGCGACGACGCGCGAAGTTGACGATTCTAATAGGCGGTCTGTTGCTCACCCACTCCGTTTTCGGGGGCGAGCAGCGGATCGTATGCCCCACCGAAGTACCCGAAGCATCGATCCGAATAGCGAATACCCCTTCGGGATGGACGCCATACGTGGCATCCCCGCTCTTTCTCTCGTCGGCAGGGGCGACAGCCGGACCGCCGGAGCGGCGGGCCATCCTCATGGGCAATTCGACGTGGAGGAAGGGCAAGACTGAATGGTCCACGACATATGATCTGGACGGCACCGGTTTCAGCGAGGGGAAATGGATAGAGTGTCGCTACGGTGAGTATGATCAGGTGAGTCTGTCAAAACGGCTGGATGACAGCATTAGGTCCTGCACCGTGCGCATAAGCAAAGGCGAGAAGGTTGGGCAGCAAGACGTGCGGATCACGTGCAAACGTTAGCCCGTTAGTATCTTCGCTGTGCCGCTCAGCATGGGTTCCCGCGTGCGCGGAAACGACGATGGTCGTATCCGTGCTAAGGGCAGAAGTGAGGTGGTGTTACCCCCAGCAGAAAATTTCCGGCGGGATGGCAGAGCTCACGGCCGGCGGGTGGGATCTTGCCACTAACCGGCTCAGCTGGCCAAACCTTTTTGTAGAAGCGCGCTGACGACGGTGCCCACGTCGGTGCCCTGTTCGGTCGCCATGGCATTGAGCTGTGCCACCAGTTCGCCGTTGAGCTTGGTGGCGAAGGGCACCAGGCCAAGCGCCTGGTCGCGCCGGCGTTGTTCGCGGCGGTCGACGGCCACCACGGCTTTGCCAAATCCAGCGCCGCCTGATGTCACCATTTTTCCCATCAGCTTCTTCGCATCGCTTTTCGCCAGGTCGGTCTTTTTCATGCTGTTTCTTTCGTGAGGGCGGTGGGATAAGCGGAATGAAAAAAAGGTTATGCGCCGAAGCGCATAACCTTTTTCTGTACTACTGAATTCGGTGGTAGGCCGTGCGGGATTCGAACCTGCGACCAACGGATTAAAAGTCCGCTGCTCTACCAGCTGAGCTAACGACCCCCGAAAGAAGCAAGATTATAGGGGGTGGTCACGATCCTGTCAAACCCCAATGCCGAACTTTCTTACTTCAGCGCCGCAAGTCTGTCCTTGGCTGCCTGGGCCGCGCTGGAGTCCGGGAATTGCTTCACCAGGTCCTGCAGCGCCTTCTTGGCGGCCTTCTTGTCCTTGAGCTCGGTATAGCTGCTGGCGATGTTGAGCATCGCGTCCGGCGCCTTGGTGCTGTCCTTGTAGGTCGTGGCGACGATCTGCTGGGCCGCGATGGCATTCTTGTAGTCGCGCTGGGCGTAGTAGGCATTGCCGAGCCAGTACTGGGCGATGGCGGCATAGCCCGACTGCGGATAGCGGCGCACGAATTCGGTCAGCGCGGCGGCGGCGTTCTTGTAGTCGCCCGACTTAAACAACGTCATGGCCGCGTCGTAGCTTTTCTGTTCGCCCGGATCGACCTCGGCTTCGCGCCCATCGATGGTCATTTGCTGCGGTTCGAGCTTGCGCAGGCGTCCGTCCAGGTCGGCGTAAAAATCCTTCTGGCGCTTTTGCGCGGTCTCGATCTCATTGCCCAGCACTTCGAGCTGGCCGCGCAGCTTGGATATCTCCTGCAAAATCTGTTCGTTCTGGTTGACGATTTCCAGCGAGGCGGTCTTGTCGGCCTTGGTGTCGATGCGCGTGTTCAGGTCGCGCGAGAGATTGTCGACCTTGGCGCGCAGGTCGAGAATGGCTTTACGCGCTTCGTCGTCATCCAGCAGGCCGGCATGCGCTTGCAGCGGCAGCCAGACCGCCAGCGCCAGGCAGGCGGCGGCGAGACGGGAGGTGGAAAATGAAATCATGATCGTGGCCTTTCTTACTCGGTTTGATGCGCTGTCGGCAGTCAGCATTCAGCACTCATAACGCACAACGGGGCGGAGCGGTTCACACCGCGCCGCCCCCCGTGCAGGCTGACGAGGCGTTTAAATCAATAAACGATGTCTGCGCGGCGGTTTTCAGCCCAGGCAGCTTCGCCGGTGCCCAGTGCCTTCGGCTTTTCTTCGCCCAGCGACACGGCTTCCATCTGGCCTTCGGACACGCCCAGGGTGGCCATGGCTTTGCGCACGGCTTCGGCGCGCTTCTGGCCCAGCGCCAGGTTGTACTCGGTGCCGCCGCGTTCGTCGGTGTTACCTTGGATCAGGATCTTGCGGCCCTTGTTCTTGTTCAGGTAAGCGGCGTGGCTTTCCACCACTGGCTTGCCGTCTTCGCGCACCACATAGCTGTCGTAGTCGAAATACACGCTGCGCTTGGCCAGCACGCCTTTTGGATCGTTCAGTGGATCGACAGCGCCGGTCTCGACTGGACGCACGTCGTTACGGTCGGCCACTGGCGCGGCTGGTGCGGCTACCGGGGCTTTGTCCACCACCGGTGCCTCGTTGAGCTTGACAGGCGAGCTGCAAGCGGAGAGCAGGGCGGCGCTCGCTACGATAAATGCTACATGATTAAATTTGCGCATGGTTCTTCTCCTGGTCACGGGTTAAAAAAGTCTCACTACTTATTTTAAGAACGGGCCCCAGCTGGGTTCCCGAATGTTTCCTGCCTGCGTAGTCAAGCGTTGCTTGACCCGGCCGTCGACCGATACCACGGCCAGCGCGGTGCGGCCGCCCGAACGGGTGGCGTACATGATGTATTTGCCGTTAGGCGAGAAACTCGGTTCGGTGGCCTGGTCGGCCAGGCGCAGTTCCTGGCCGCTGGCCAGGTCCATCGCGTAGAGGGAATAGCCGCCGTCGCGCTGGGAAATCCAGGCCAGGGTCTTGCCGTCCGAGGACAGGCGCGGGCTGATGTTGTAGGAGCCGTTAAAGGTGATGCGCTTGGCTTCGCCGCCATTGGCGCTCATGCGGTAGATTTGCGGGCCGCCGCTGCGGTCGCTCGTGAAGTAAATCCACTGGCCGTCGGCGGAGTAGTGCGGTTCGGTATCGATGCCGTTGCTGTTGGACAGGCGGCGCAGGCTGCCGCCCTCGCTGCTGACGGCGTAGATCTGGGTGTGGTTATCCTTGGACAGGGCCACGGCCAGGGTGCTGCCGTCGGGCGACCAGGCCGGTGCCGAGTTGCTGCCTTTTTCGTTGACCACGGCCTTGCGGTTGCCGGTCATCAGGTCCTGCACGAAAATCACCGGTTTGCGGTATTCGCGGAACGATACATAGGCGACCTTGGTGCCGTCCGGCGACCACGCCGGCGAGATGATCGGCTCGACCGAGCGCACCGCGACCTGCACGCCCTCGCCGTCGGAATCGGCGATTTCGAGGCGGTAATCCTTGGCGCCGCGGTTTTCATTGACGTAGGCAATGCGGGCCGAGAAGGCGCCGCGGGTGCCGGTCAGTTTCTGATAAATATCGTCGGCGATGCGGTGGGCCGACAGGCGCGCGTAACGCGGCTGGGCCGCTTCGTTCAGGGTCGACAACTGCGCGCTCTTGATGGTGTCGAGCAGCTTGTAGCGCACTTCGACACGGCCATCGGCCAGCTTCTGCACGCTGCCCACCACCAGCGCGTCGGCGCCGCGCGACTTCCACTGGCCGTAGTCGACCGGGGCGGTGTCTGCCAGCACGGTGCCGGTGTCGATCACCTTGAACATGCCGCTGCGTTCCAGGTCGGCCCTGATGATGGCGGACACTTGTGCCGGCGACTGGTTTTCGTCGGCGAAGGTGGCAATGGCGATGGGAATCTGGTTGCTGCCGACGCCGGCGATTTCCACGCGCAGCTGGGCATGCGCGCTGGCGCCGACGAGCAGGCTGGCGCCGGCCAAAAGCGCGCCCATGTGCTTCCGAAAGGTCATTCGCGTTTCATTCATAGGTCATATCCAGGTTCGTGGCCCTCGAGAAGATCATTTCAGGTCCTTCATCGAGAAGCCGATTTCAAGGGTGCGCTCTACCGTACCATCTTTCTTCTTGGGCAGTGGTGAAGATTTGATAATGCCTTTTTCAACCGCGTCGTCGAAGGCGGGCACGCCGCTGCTCTTGACCAGCCGTACCGACATGATTTCGCCGGTTGGCGCCTGGTCCACCTTGAACTGCAC
>CBFGOU010000142.1:0-9830 GCA_965650445.1 uncultured Oxalobacteraceae bacterium
GGCTTTAGCAATGCCGACCTGACGATCGCCAACGGCAGCCTCGGCGCCGTCGGCTCGCTGGACGGCGGCATCACCTGGACCGCCACGTTCACCCCGACAGCGAGCATCACCGATGCCACCAACCTCATCACGCTGGACAACACCGGCGTGGCCGATGCGGCGGGCAATGCCGGCAGCGGCACCACCGATTCGAACAACTATGCGATCGACTCGGCGCGCCCGACGGCGAGCATCACGGTGGCCGACAATGCCTTGCTGGCCGGCGAAACCTCGCTGGTAACGATCACCTTTTCGGAAGCGGTGACCGGCTTTAGCAACGCCGACCTGACGATCGCCAGCGGCAGCCTGGGCGCGGTCAGTTCTTCCGATGGCGGCACGACCTGGACGGCGACGTTCACGCCGACGGCCGGCATCAGCGACGCCACCAACCTGATCACGCTCGACAATACCGGCGTCGCCGATGTGGCGGGCAATGCCGGCAGCGGCTCCACCGACTCGAACAACTATGCGGTGGCGACGGTGCGGCCGACGGCGGCCATCGTGGTGGCCGACACCTCCCTGCTGGCCGGCGAAACCTCGCTGGCCACCATCACCTTCTCGGAAGCGGTGACGGGCTTTAGCAATGCCGACCTGACGATCGCCAACGGCAGCCTCGGCGCCGTCGGCTCGCTGGACGGCGGCGTGACCTGGACCGCCACGTTCACCCCGGCGGCCAGCACCACCGACGCCACCAACGTCATCACGCTGGACAATACCGGCGTAACGAATGCGGCGGGCAATGCCGGCAGCGGCACCACCGATTCGAACAACTACGCCATCGACACGGCGCGGCCGACGGCGGCCATCGCGGTGGCCGACAGCGCGCTGGCGGCAGGCGAAACCTCGCTGGTGACGATCACGTTCTCGGAAGCGGTGAGCGGCTTTAGCAATGCCGACCTGACGATCGCCAACGGCAGCCTCGGCGCCGTCGGCTCGCTGGACGGCGGCATCACCTGGACCGCCACGTTCACCCCGACGGCCAGCATCACCGATGCGACCAACGTCATCACGCTCGACAACACCGGCGTGACGAATGCGGCGGGCAATGCCGGCAGCGGCACGACCGATTCGAACAACTATGCGATCGATGCGACGCGCCCGACGGCGAGCATCGTCGTTGCCGACAGTATCTTGCTGGCCGGCGAAACCTCGCTGGTGACGATTACCTTCTCGGAAGCGGTAGCCGGTTTGAGCAACGCCGACCTGACGGTCGCCCACGGCAGCCTGAGCGCGCTTGGCACGGGCGACGGCGGCATCACCTGGACGGCGACGTTCACACCGACGGCCGGGATTACCGAGGCGACCAATGCAATCACGCTCGACAATACCGGGATAGCCGACACGGCAGGCAACCCGGGAACCGGATCAACCCAGTCCAATAACTTCGAGGTGCGTACCGTGCCCGTGCCGGACGACCTGGACACGATCGACGGCGTCAACGTTGTAACAACAACGGAGACGAACCCTGCGACGGGCCTGATCGATCAAAACGTGCTGATTCCAGTGATCGTGCCGGGACGCATCGACGACACGCAGACGACCCACAGCGACCTGGCCGATATTCCCCTTGGCGTCGTGGATAGCGGTGGCAATGTCAGCAACGATCTGGTCGTCGGGCTGCCCGTCGGAACCGGCTTGCTGGCGGAGGGGCCACGCAATTTCATCGATAACCAGCAGGCGGTGATCGACCTGATACAGCGGATCGAGTCGAAAACGGCGCCGGGGTCGGCCGATCAAGCCGATATGACGGCGGGGGGCAACGTCTTCCTGGCAAGCTTTGCCCCAAACGTTGTCTTCGAGTCCAAAACCTTGACCTTAACGGGCGGCACCGGCCCGTCGAATACCGCACTCGTCATTTCGGGCAGTTCGACCACGCCGCCGCCAAACTCAACGGGCAACGGCACCGCCATTGCGCTGGTAATTGACGTCACACAATTGCCAAGCGGTAGTGTACTGAAGCTGAATAATGTTGACTTCGCCAGCGTGGTGGGCAGTGCTACGGTTCTGGGCGGGGACGGCAGGAATTTTGTCATCGGTGACGGCGCTGCGCAAACCATCGTGTTGGGCGCCGACGACGACACGCTGTTCGGTGGCGCCGGCAATGACGTGATCGGTAGCGCGGGCGGTGACGATGTCCTCGACGGCGGCAGCGGCGACGATGTTGTGTTTGGCGGGATTGGCGGCGATAGCGTGTTCGGCGGAAGCGGCAATGACGTCCTGCTGGGCGGGCGCAGCGCGATCGGACACTGGGATTTCTACCTGAACGCGCAGGGGCAGGTCGTCGGCCACCACAACCTGCCGTTGATCGACGCTGCCAGCACCGAGTCGGTGACGGCAGCGGATTTGAGCACGCTCGATAGCGCCTTGTATTTCTCCCATGCCGCGGCCACCAGCCTGGCTCCCATTGCCCTGCTTTATCACGCAGCGTTCAACCGTGCGCCAGACTTACAAGGCTTTAACTTCTGGGTAGCGGCGGCGCAGTCGATCGATGCAACGGCACGCGGGTTTACCACGTCGGCGGAATGGCAGGCTACCTTGGCGCCGCTTTCGAGCCTCGCGTTTGTGCAAACGATTTATCAAAACACGCTGGGGCATGCCGGCGACGCCAACGATATCGCCGGGCTGACCGCCAAGCTCGATGGCGGCACCCTGACCCGTGCCGAGGTCGTCGTTCAATTGGCCTTGAGCAGCGCGCACCAGGCATTCTGGACCACATCGAACGGCCTGGCGCTGGGTAGCCAGAATGTGCTGACCGAACAAAACTGGATTGCCAATACGGGCAATGATCGCCTGGCGGGCGGCTCCGGTAGCGATACCCTGATGGGCGGCGATGGTCGCGATACGGTGGTGTACTCGGGAAAACTGTCCGAGTATAAGTTCCTGCTCTCGGAAGGCGGCCAGGTGCGCATCGCCGATGCCAGGGCGAGCAGCGACATCGACGTCATCGATCATATCGAGGCAGGGGAATTTAGCGATGGCAGCGTCGATCTGGCGTTCACCCAGGTGTCCGCATCGACCTTGCAAAAAATTGGGATGCTGTATCAAGTGGTGCTGGGGCGCTCCGCCGATCTGCCCGGGTTTGACTTTTGGACCAAGCAATCCTCCATCAGCGATGTGCAACTGGCCGCCGGCTTTGTCCGTTCTGCCGAGTTTCAACAGCATTATGGCGCGCTGAGCGACGAGGACTTTGTGTCGCAGCTCTATCTGAACGGCACCCATCATGCGGCCGATGCGGCGGCCCTGACCACCTGGCAAACGTTCTTGGCCAGCCATACGCGCGAGGAGACGGCATTGGCCATGGCAGACAGCGCCGCAATTGTGGGCGTCCAGTTCGGCACCGAGGGATTGTGGATCGTATGACAATCACAGTCTAAGCAGCGCTTGCGCAATAGGGCCGCTTGGCTATTGCGCAGGCAGGCATAAGTTATCTGCGACTGGCATATGGCAGGCCGGTGGCCACCATGCCGCGTGATCCCCATCCCACGCGCGCCTCTGGAGACGGGCGGCGTTCTCGGGCGACGATACAAGTTTCGTTGCCGAAGAAAGACATTTCAAACCAATTACCCATTTGCGCTTCCGGGAGCCTGTCCGCGAAGCAAGTCCGGCTCCTTCGACACATTCCACCAGCGACAGCGATTGGCAAGAGTTCTGACAAGCTGCTGGCGCGCGATGGCCGCTTTGGCATCGCGCGGGCAAATAAGCAATCAGGTACTGGCGTCCGACGTAAACGTCAGCCGGTTGCCAAACGGATCCGTGCACCGAAGGGGGCGCAAGACGATATTGGGCGCATATTGATACGTGTGTTTTTCGGATGCCCCCAGCATCATAGATTCGAAAAATACAGACGGATCAAGTTTGAGGCGGCCATGCCTGTGACATTGATATCGCCATGAAAGTAGATATCTCCGCAGACATTATCTTCATCAGCGCCCACCGCTCTTTCCTTCTTAATACGTGCCCTGTATTCGGTTGCGGACTCGATGCTATCGACGCGAACAGTCATCGCTTTATCATTTGCTTGGTCATGAAGCAGAATCGATGGTATCCAGCCTCTTGCGGAACAGCGCCAGTCGAACTCGGGGCCGAAGCTCAGCTCAAGCCAGGGATCTCGACCGCCGTCAAGCCGGTCCTCCCCAAAAAGAATGTCGTTTCTAATTGACGTAATCAATGCATCTGTCGATTTGAGGAAATACCAAGTCAGTTCGACCAGCTCTCGACATCGGGCGACAGCTGGAGGCATCTCATACCGGTGCTCCAAGACATTGCGCAAGTCGTTGATATGGTGAAGCATATAAGGGCGGGCAATGTGCAAGTGCCCCAATAAGGAAAGTATGTCCTTTGGCTGTCCAAAATCCGGAAGCCTTCTAAACTGGTATCGCGACTGGATCTGCTTCAGACGATGATCGATGGCGCGATTCAGGTTGGCAATACAGTCGATCAAATAACTGGCCTCATCGCCGTGACTCAACAGCCGGTCGGCGTGCTGCCAATAGTCGTAGCAGCGTTTCCATTCCGGACCCGCAATCTTGGTTGTGCCCTGCACAAAAGCGGGCCAGCCCAGTATGTCCAATGATAAATAAAGTTGCTGCATTGTCGCTCTCAGGTACTAATAGGCGAAGAAAACGTCAGGCGATTACCGAACGGATCGGTGACCGACATATCGCGCGATCCCCATGGCATGGCATGCACGGACGGCCGGGCGTATTTGAATTGCTTGACCGTCAGCTCGGCATGGAGCGCATCGACGTCACCGACCTGGATGCGCATGGCGGCGCCCGGGCAGCAATCGCCGTTGTGTTCCGACAGATGCAGCACGCAGCTGTCGCGCGTGACCTGAAAATAGATCGGCAGGCCCGGTTCGAAGCGGTGTTCCCAATCCACCTTGAAGCCCAGGAAATCGACATAGAATTCGCGCGCCTTGGCTTCGTCGAATATCCGCAGAATCGGGGTAACTCTATTCATGCTCATGCAATAGCTCTCCTCAAGGGTGAATCAATGGATACACCACCATGCCGATCAGCGCAGCCGCCAGCACCACGGCCGGCTCCTGCAGCTTCCTGAATTTCCATAGCAACGCGATCGCCACGACGGCAATGACCGCCGTCGGAGTATCGATGATGGAGCGCTTGGCGATGACGATCACCGAACCGGCAATGGCGCCGATCGTCGCGGCGGTAATGCCGTCCACGAAGGCCAGCACGGCGGGCAGCTTGCCGTATTTTTTAAAGTATGGCGCGGGGATGACGGTGAACAGGTAGCACGGCACGAAGGTCGCCAGCGCCGCCACGCTGGCGCCCTTGAATCCGGCAATCAGGTAGCCGATAAAGCCCACGGTAATGACCACCGGGCCGGGCGTGATCATCGCCACCGCCACCGCATCGACGAACTGCTTTTCATTGAGCCAGTGATGTTCGGTCACCACGCCGCCGTACAGGAACGGCACGATCGCCAGTCCGGAACCGAAAACGAAGGCCCCGGCTTTGCTGAAGAAAATCGCCAGCTGCGTCAAGAGCGAGGGATCGAGCGCGCCAAAGAAACCCGGCGCCGCGGGCAACTGGGCCGCCACCAACGCCTGCGCCGCGCGTCCGCCCAGCCACTTGGGCGGACTGCGCACGAACCACACCAGCACACCGGCGGCGATAAACAGCCAGGCGATTTCCGTTTCGGTCATCATGGTGACCAGCGCCAGCACCAGGTAAATCGCCCACAGCAGCCTGTCCTTGCCGACGCTTTTGGCGGTCAGCTTTTTGGTGCTCATGACGATAATGCCGATCACCGCCGCGCCCACGCCATAAAACACCGACTGCATCCACGGCAACCCACCGAAACGCGTGTAAGCCCAGCCCAGTACCACGACCATCAAAAAAGACGGCAGCACGAATGCCAGACCGGCCAGGGTGGCGCCCAGCAGGCGGTAATGCACATAACCGAGATAAATCCCCAACTGAGCGGCCAGCGGCCCCGGCGCCAGCTGGGACAGCGCCATGCCTTCCTTGTAATCGGCTGCGCTGATCCAGCCACGCTGCTCGACCAGGTCGCGGTGCATATACCCGACCAGCGCCACCGGCCCGCCGAAACCGACACTACCCAGCCTGAGCATATACAGCACCATTTGCCACAAGGTATAAATCGGTACGTCGGTGTTCGATCGATCATTCATGGTGGCGTCGGCAAATCGGCAGGCAGCCCAACATCTTATCAAGGCGTCACCATCGGGGCAAACAATCTCTACTGCCGCGATCGCATAAAATGGCACGCTGGCGCACGCGCGATCCGCAGGCGCCAGCTATTCATTGAGGAACCCATGACGTTCGATCCCTTGTTGACCATTAATCTCGCCGCCGCCCTGCTCGTTTGCTTCGGACTGTACCGCATGCAAGCCCTGCACCTGTCATTTACCAGGCGGGTCTTCGCCGGACTGGCCATGGGCGTGCTGCTCGGGGCGATGTTCCAGTTCGCCTATGGCGCGGCCGCGCCCACCGTCGCGTTGACGAACCAGTACATAGACATCGTCGGCAGCGGCTACGTGAACCTGCTGAAAATGATCGTCATGCCGCTGATCATGGTGTCGATCATCGCGGCGGTGCTCAAATTCAAGGACGCCAAGTCGCTCGGCAAGATCAGCGGCCTGACCATTTTTATCCTGATGAGCACGACGACGGTGGCGGCCATGATCGGCATCGCCATGGCCAGGCTATACGGCCTGAGCGCGGTCGGGCTGACCGCATCGGCGGCCGAACTGTCCGAGGGCAAGTCCCTGCTGGGCGCGCTCGGCACCGCCCAGGCCGTGTCCCTGCCCAGCATGCTGCTCAGCTTTATTCCCACCAACCCGTTCAAGGACATGACCGGCGCGCGCAACACCTCGACCATCGCGGTGGTGGTGTTTTCGCTGTTTGTCGGCATCGCCGCCAACGGCATTGCACAAAAGCAGCCGGCCATCTTCGCCTCGTTCCAGCGCTTCATCGACGTCGCCCACGCCATCGTCATGCGCATGGTGGCCCTGGTGCTGCGCCTGACGCCCTTCGGCGTGTTCGCCCTGTTGACCCAGGTGGTGGCCTCGTCCAGCCTGGCCAGCATCGCCAAGCTGCTGACCTTTGTGACGGCCTCCTACAGCGCGCTGATCCTGATGTTCTGCGTACATTTGCTCCTGATTACCGGTGCGGGCATGAACGCGGCGCGCTACGTGAAGAAAATCTTCCCCGTGCTGGCGTTCGCCTTCAGCGCGCGCACCAGCGCCGGCGCCATCCCCATGTCGGTGCAGACCCAGACCACGCGGCTGGGCACGCCCGAAGGCATCGCCAACGTGGCCGCCTCGTTCGGCGCCACCATCGGCCAGAACGGCTGCGCCGGCATTTACCCGGCCATGCTGGCCATGATGATCGCGCCCACGGTCGGCATCGATCCGTGGAACGCCGCCTTCATCGCGCCGCTGCTGGCGATCATCACCTTCGGCTCGGTGGGCGTGGCCGGGGTCGGCGGCGGCGCCACCTTTGCCGCCCTGATCGTGCTGTCGGCCATGAACCTGCCGGTGGCGCTGGCCGGCCTGCTCATTTCCATCGAACCCTTGATTGACATGGGACGCACCGCCCTCAACGTCAGCGGCTCGATTACCGCCGGTACCTTGACCAGCCGGTTGCTGGGCCAGACCGAGCTGCAGGTATTCAATAGCGACGCGGACACCAATCTGGATGAGGCCGAACAGCCGGTCTGAACCCGCCGTATCGTGCGCTGAACGGGACGCGAATCCGACTATGATGACTCCGTGTCAACATGAACGGATCGAGCATGGAACAGAAGTGGCCGCAGGATATCTGGCTGGTACGGCACGGTCAAAGCGCGGGCAATGTGGCGCGCGACGCGGCCGAGGCCGCCAAGGGCTTGCAGATCGACATAGCCCAGCGCGATGTGGACGTACCGCTCTCGCCCTTGGGCATGGAACAGGCGCACGCCCTGGGCGACTGGTTCGGCTCGCTCCCGGTCGAGCAGCGGCCCAACGTGGTGCTGCATTCGCCCTACGTGCGCGCGGCCGAAACCGCGCGCATCATCGTCGACCGCATGCATGCCGCCGAAGTGCCCACGGTGCAGGTGGACGAGCGCTTGCGCGAAAAGGAATTCGGCATCCTGGACCGGCTCACCACGCTGGGCATCTCCAATAAGTATCCCGACCTGTACGAGCAGCGCCAGCACGTGGGCAAGTTTTATTTCCGGCCGCCGGGCGGGGAAAGCTGGTGCGACGTCATCCTGCGCCTGCGCAGCGTGCTCGACACCATCACCCGCGAGTACAACCGCGAACGCGTGCTCATCGTCGGCCACCAGGTCACCGTCAATTGCTTCCGCTACCTGCTCGAACGGCTCGACGAATCGACCATCCTCGCCTACGACCGCGCCGGCGACGTGCCCAACTGCTCCGTCACGTCCTACGCCTTCGATCCATCGATCGGCAAGCGCGGCAAGCTGGTGCTGCAGCTGACCAATTTCGTCGCCGCGCTGCAAGCGGCCGGCACGACGATCACGGGTCAGCAAGACGTGCCGGCCGCGCCCAAGGCGTGAGCGTCATGGCTCCCCACGCTGCGATCCGGACGATCGACGACGCGGCCCTGCGCGCCTGGCCCTTGCCGATGCCGGACGCCAGCGGCGACAAGGAAATCCGCGGCCACGTGCTGGTTCTCGGCGGTTCACGCGAGATGCCGGGCGCCATCATCCTGGCCGCCACCGCCGCCCTGCGCGCCGGCGCCGGCAAACTGACCATCGCCACCGGCGCCAGCGTTGCCCAGCTGGTGGCGCTGGCCATTCCCGAGGCCAGAGTGATCGGCCTGCGCGAAACGCCCGAGGGCGGCTTCCTGCGCGAAGCCATCGACACCCTCGACCCGCTGGCCGACAAGGTCGATGCGCTGCTGATCGGTCCGGGCATGCAGGACGAGGCCGCCACCGCCGCGCTGGTTGGCGCCCTGTTGCCACGGCTCGCCGGCACCGCCGTGGTGCTCGATGCCGGCGCCATGGGCATCGTGGCCCAGTCCGATGCCGGGCAATTCCGCTTCTCCGCCCCGGTCGTCCTCACGCCGCACGCCGGGGAAATGGCGCACCTGACCGGCGCCGCCAAGGATGCCATCCTGGCCGACCCGGAGCGCCATGCGCGCAGCGCCGCCAGCACCTGGAACGCGGTGGTGGCGCTCAAGGGAGCGCGCACCGTGATCGGCGCACCGGGCGGCGCCATGTGGCAGCACGAGGGCGGCAATGTCGGCCTGGCCATTTCCGGCTCGGGCGACACCCTGGCCGGCATCGTCTGCGGGCTGGCCGCGCGCGGCGCATCGCTGGAGCAAGCCACCTGCTGGGGCGTGGCGCTGCATGCGCGGGCCGGCGAGCGCCTGGCCAAGCGCATGGGCCTGCTCGGCTATCTGGCGCGTGAAATCCCCGGAGAAATCCCGGCACTGATGAAATTGCTAGCGCCTTGCTGATACCCTTGCCAGGGAATGGAAAAAATAATGCCAGCTCCGCGCAAAAAAATCCGAACTTGCCAATAAGTTAAACGTCTAAGATTTACAGTCGTCTTGTGCACTGAGTGGACTGAACCGGCGCCGCTGGCACATTCTGTCTGCGGCACATCACTGAAACGTTTAACGCGATCAAGGAGCACACCATGAACACCCTGTCGACAACCCCGAAAGTCCTGCTGACCATTGCCGTATTGGCCGCCGCCCTGGGCGGTTGCAAACGCAATGAAACCACCACGCCCGGCAGCGACTCGGGCGCCACCACCACGACGACGCCGTCGACCACGTCCGGCACCAGCG
>CBFGOU010000143.1:0-9778 GCA_965650445.1 uncultured Oxalobacteraceae bacterium
CCATGCAGTTCAGCGGCCTGCAGCAGGCGGTGGTGGCGACCGCGCGCGTGGCCACCCTGCTCGATGAAGCGGGCGCCGGAACACGCCGGCGACCGCCGCCAGGTCGCGCGCAGCGACGATCTGCGCGCGCCGGCGGTAAAAATCAGCCACCTCGATTTCGGCTACGCGCCCGGCAATCAGGTGCTGCACGACCTGAACCTGGAGATCGCGCGCGGCGCCTTCATCGGCATCGTCGGCCACACCGGCAGCGGCAAGTCGACCCTGCTGTCGCTGCTGCTGCGCTACTATCCGTCGGCGCCGGGCGCCATCGAGATCGGCGGGGAAGCGCTGGCGGCCATCGGCAACGAGCGTTTTCGCAGCGAGGTCGGGCTGGTGCCGCAGGACCCCTTCCTGCTGGCCGCATCGGCGCGCGAGAATATCGACATGGGACGCGGCCTGTCGCAGCAAGCCATCGAGGAAGCGGCGCGCGCGGCCCATGCGCACGACTTCATCCTGGCCATGGAAGACGGCTACGACACCCTGCTGGGCGAGGCCGGCTCGCGCCTGTCGACCGGCCAGAAGCAGCTCATTGCGATCGCACGGGCACTGGCGGGCCAGCCGTCGATCCTGCTGCTGGACGAAGCGACCTCGCACATCGATAGCCAGACCGAACAGATCGTGCAGGAGGCGCTGGGCGAACTGCGCGGGCGGGTGACCATCATCGCCATCGCGCACCGCCTGTCGACCATCCGCGATGCCGACCGCATCGTGGTGCTCAATCATGGCCGCATCGCCGAAATGGGCGACCACGAGGCACTGATGCGCATCGACAATGGCCTGTACCAGCGCCTGTATCTGCTGCAGCAATTGGCCGCCTGACGAATGAAATCGATTCCAATGCCGGGCGTCGTGGTTCAACACCAACAATCACACAGCAATCCGGTCAAATTAATGGCCAGTTGCCCAGCAGGCCACCAAATGTGGCTAAAATCGATGCGCTTTAAATATTTCATCATTGCAATAATCACAACGAAAATAAAGCGGTGACGCGCTGGAAGGGAGCGGTTTGGCAGGTTTGGAGCACAGGCTGCGGCGCGGCGCGCTGCTGGTATCGCTATGCCTGCTGGCCGCGACGGCGCCTGCCGCCGCGGCCGCGCTGGGCCCGCAGCTTGCCGACATTGCCGAACAGGGCCTTTATGCCCCGGCCGCCGCGCTGGAACGCCTGCAGCGGGTGAATGCCCAGGCGAGCACGGCGCCGCTGGCGGAACGTGCCGACTACCTGTCCGCGCTCTCGGACGTGCAGCGCAACGCCGGCCTGAAAGCCGAAGCGCTGGCCAGCGCCGAGGGCCTGATCGCCCTGGGCAAGGCCGAACGCGACAACGTCGCGCTGGCCAAGGGCTTGCTGGCCAAAGCGCAAGCCATTTATGTCCAGGATGATCTCAAGCAGTCGCACCAGCTGGTGTGGGAAGGCGAACGCATTGCCAACCTGACTGGTGAACTGGTGCTGCGCGCGCGCGCCACGCTGATGGCCGGCCAGGCGTATGCCGAGGAGGGCAACTTTCCGTCGGCACTCAAGCGTGTGCAAAGTGCGGTTGCGCTGGCGCGCACCAGCGCCAACCCGGTCCTCCTGATTCACACGCTGCAATCGCTGTCATTCCTGTACGGCCAGCTCAAGGACTTCGACAAGGGCTTCGACATCCTGGCCGAGGCCATGACCCTGGCGAACCAGCACAATCTCGCCGCCCGCATGGCCATGCTCAAGGGGACCGAGTACGGCCTGTCGGTCGAAACCGGGCAGTACGACCGCGCCCTGGACGCCCTGCTGACCAGCCTGGCCTACGAACGCCGGAGCGGGGCCGATGCGCTGGTGGCGGGTACCCTGGTCAATCTGTCGGACTGCTACCTGCGCCGCCAGGACTACCCGGCCGCGCTGAATTTTGCCAGGCAGGCCTTGCAAACGGCGCGCAAGTTCAAGCAGATGAATATCGAGGCCACCGCCAATGTCAACCTCGGCCAGGCATATCTGGGCATGGGCCGCATGGCCGAGGGCAAACGCTATTTCCTGGCCGGGCTGGCATGGTACGAAAAGACCGGCGACAAGCCGGAGCTGCAGGAAGTATTGAAGGAATACGGCGGCGCGCTCGAACGGGCCGGCGACCTGGAAGGCGCGGTGCGCAGCTACCATCAGGAGCGCGCGCTGTCGAACGAGCTGTTCGAAGTGCGCCGCCAGAAAGCCACGCTGGAACTGCAGGAGCACTACGAGGCCGAAAGCCGGCAGCGCCAGATCCAGCTGCTGCAGCGCGAGAACGAGGTCAAGACCGCCGAGATCTACAGCCGCAGTCTGGAACGGCGGGTATGGTGGCTGCTGGCGCTGGTGTTTGCGCTGGCCTCCGGCATCGTCGGCATCCTGTACCGCAAGGTGCGCCATGCGAACGCCCAGCTGCAGGTCAGGAACCAGGAGCTCAAGCAGCAAAGCTCGCGCGACCCGCTCACGTCCCTGTACAACCGCCGCCACTTCCAGGAGTTCATGCGCGCCCAGACGACCGAACGCGACCGCCTGCAGCGCGCCAGCGACGACGCCATCGGCGCCCTGTTCCTGCTCGACATCGACCACTTCAAGCACATCAACGACAGCTACGGCCATGCGGCCGGCGACGCGGTGCTCAAGGTGATTTCCGACAGCCTGCGCGAGATCCTGCGCGAAACCGACATGATCGTGCGCTGGGGCGGCGAGGAGTTCCTGGCCTTCCTGCCGTCGATCCCGCACGAGGGCCTGGACGAAGTGGCGCGCCGCCTGCTCGCCGGGATCGGCGCCAATACGGTGACGTACCAGGGCCGCGCCATCAAGGTGCATGCCTCGATCGGCTTCGCGCCCTTTCCGGACATCCCGGGCGCGCAGACGCTGGGGTGGGAGCGCGCCGTCAACCTGGTCGACATGGCGCTGTACCTGGCCAAGACCCACGGGCGCAACCGCGCCTATGGCGTGCAAGCCTTTATCAACCTCGAGCGCACCAGCATGGAGGCCATCGAACAGGATCTGGAACTGGCCTGGCGCGGCGGCTTTGTCGACCTGTCGGTCGTGCTGGGCGAGGCGCACCCGGGCAAGGACGCCCAGTCGGCCGCCTGACGCTTATTTCGACCGCGCCGCTTCCTGGATTTTTTCGCCGGCCCGCTCCACCTTCTTGCCCACTTCCTCGGTCGCCTTGTCCAGGCTGCGGCTGGCATCCTCGGTCGCATCCTTGATCTGGTCGCCGGTTTGCCTGGCGCTGTCGCGCGCCTTGTCGGCCGCCTCATTGGCCTTGCGCAGCGCCTCCTGCATCTCGCGCGCGACCTGATCGCCGGCGTTGTCGATGGCCGCGCCGGCTTTTTGCGCCGGGCCCATGGGTTCGGTGCGCTGCTTGCAGCCGGCCGCGAGCAGTGCCAGCGCCACAATCAGGGATACGGTTGTCGTCTTCATGTTGCCTCCTGAGTAATTTCCTCACAGCATACACCTTCGCAGGCGCCCCATCATTCCGTTTGCGCAGCGTGGGAGCGTGCGGCTGTGCGGACCAGGAGCGTTCAACACCGGCAGATACTCGCAGTGTGCTCCAGGCTCTTGCGCCCGTTGTTTTTCGGTGCAATGTCGCGTGTGCCCGTGCGTGGGAGCTGACTTATTGGTAATCTTGCCTGGACATTAAATGAGGGGGGGAGAGAAATTCATGAACGCGTTTCGCACATGCATCCTGCCGGCCGTACTTGGTGTCTGCGCCGTTGCTCAATCCCAAGCCCAGACTACCGCCCACGCGTCCGTCGCCAATGTGGCGTGGGAACTGATCGATCTGACGCCGGACGACGGCGTCGCCCCGTCGATCAGCTTCGACGTGACCGGAAACTTCAATTTCGTGGAACCGCGACTTTCGCTCGCTCTGATCGACAAAGACCCGTCAGTCTCCCGCTACAAGGAAACGTCCGTTCCGCTGTTCACGCCGCTTGCCGACAGTCTGTCATATACCGATAGCAATAGCACGCCCGTAACGAAACTGAGCGCCAGCGCGGCCTCGACCGTTAACCTGCAGACCGGCATGAGCGCCCAGGTCCAGGCCAGCAGCGATCCGATTGGGGGCCTGGCCGCCGCATTCGTCGACTCGGGTTATATCCATTTCATCCTGGCACCGAACTCGGCGCTGAAACTGTCGGCCGATCTCGAGGCAAGCGGTGCGTTCGATCCGTCTTCGAGTATGGGCTACACGTACGCCGCTGCCCGCCTGTTCTACTTTGCAAACGTGCCCGAATCAAGCACCAACTGGTACCCGTATACGATGGACAGCGTCGAGTATGAGGCGGGAGATTCGCCGGAGGGATCGGTGGCGAGTCACGTCGAAGGCCTGATCAGCAACGGCACGGCTTCGCCCGCCGTGAGCGCGTTCGCCTTCAACGCCCATGTGATCACGAACACGGCGCCGGTGCCGGAGCCTGCCACCTACGCCATGCTCGCCGCAGGGTTGCTGGTGATTGGCGGCACGTTGCGCCGGCGCCGCCGCGCGGCTGATGTTACTGACAATGATGGTCGATCCATTCCCTGCCGCCGGCCAGGCAGCGGCGCAGGTCGGACTGAAGCCGGTCGGCGTAGACCTTGAAGGCGGCGCACTCGCGCGTGCCGCTTTCGACCATCGTGATACAGGTTTGCATCTTGTCCGAGGCCAGCTGGTAGTTGCCGGCCTGGATATCGCGTTCGGCTTCGTCGATCAGGCGGCGCGCCGACATGGCGTTGCGCGCCAGTGCGCCCGAGGGCGGGGCCGGCGCCGGCGGCGCGGCGCGTGGGGGAATATCGCGCACGACGCCGATGCGGTCGCGCAGCGCGCGCGTTTCGTCGTCCTCGCCGTAGCGCCTGGTGAACTGCGTCAGCCGGGCCTGGGCCCTGGCGGTGTCGTCGCTGTCGAGCGCCTTTTCCACGGCAGTCCTGGTGTCGGCCCAGGTTTTGGCGCGCACGCGCTTTTTCTCGCACGCCGGCGCGGCCTGGTTGATGGCGCCCTGCACGCGCTGCAGCTGCTCGGCGCTGGCCTTGCCGGAGCGTAGCGCGATCAGTTCACCCTGGGCCTCGCCCAGCTTGCATTCGCGTGTCAGCGCCAGCGCGCTGTCGATGCGCGCCTCGATCCTGGCCTTGTCCGGTTTGGTCAGCATCCAGATGCCCCACAGCGCCGCCAGCGCAAGCAGCCAGTAGCGCATCCTGACCGGTGCGCGCCGCGGTGGCGCGGCCGGCCGCGGCGGCGGTGGCGCAGGTGCAGCGGGCGCTGGCGCGGGGGGCGGCGGCGCTACCGGCTGCACCGGTTGGTCGATCGCGGCCGGCGCGGGCGTGACAACCGGCGCCGGTTCGACCACAGCGGCCGCCGCTGCCGGCGGCGCACGCACACCGTCGCGCTGCGATACCCCGCAATACGGGCAGAAATTCACCTTGCGCGGCAAAGGCCGCGCGCAGGCAGCGTGGATACATTTGAACTGCACCTGGTCTTGCAGGTTCATGGTCGTCAGTCCGGATCGGGTATGTCGTCATCGGGGTCGGGAATGGTCACGCCGAACAGCTCTTCCAGCTCGGCCAGTTCGCCGGCGGTGCGCCACTTGTCGGTTTTCGGGTTCCATTGCATGTTCCAGACCTTGGTCGCGCGACCGACCTCGGCCCGCGCGATGCGCAGCGCGAGTTCGTCGCGCGAGTACGGGCCGTGCTGGGCGCCGTTCACGAAAACCTTGTAGCGGGCCGCCACCGAAAGGGGCGGCGCGGACAGGGCCTGCCCGGCCTGCGCTTCGCTGGCCAGGACCTCGGGCTTGACGACGCGCTTGTCGACGGCCCGTTCGACTTCCCAGTGGTAGGCATCGCTGGCCGAATCGGGCACCCGCTCGCTCCACTGGTTGATGCTGGCGCTGGCGGCATCGATGTCGGCACTGCTTAATGCCGGGTCGAGCGCGCGGGCGCGCGCCAGCCACTGGTCGAACAGGCGCCGCGCGGTGATATTGGGCAGCGACGGCGACGGCAGCTGCGCGCCGGTTTCATCGACTTCCAGCTTGGGCTCATACACGCGCTGCTGATAATGGCGCATCAGCGCGGCCAGCAGCGTCAGCTGGCGCGGACCCAGTGCGGCCAGCCTGCGCTGCACGGCGGCGACGATCTGCTCGCGGTAAAAGCGCGGCAGGCCGTTGGAGCGGATCGCGAACTCGTTACCGATCTGCAGCCACTCGCCGGAACCCGGCTCGACTTCGAACAGGTACTGGCCGCGCGGCTGGAAGGCCGCCTCGCGGTCGCCCATGTCGGCCTTGCGGCGCACCACACCCAGCACCACCGCCTGCAGGAACCATTCGTAGTCGTCGGCCAGGCGATTGAGTTCGTCCATCGAGGGCGAGATCGGATGGCGGTAACGGGTGGCGTCGAAATGCAGATGGGTCGGAATCCTGGGGTTCTCGATCTGGTAGGAAGTGAGCCAGGCCGGCAGGCCGCGCAGCACCGTCATCGGGAAACCGGACAGCTCGATGTAGCAGACCGCCTTGCCGGCAATGCCGGTGTTGACGATGGAAACCAGCTCGCCGTGGAAGGAGCCGGTCGGCACGGCGGCCTTGATCTCGTCTTCCATGCGGCGCCAGGCATTGGCGTCGCCCACGCCCACGAAGCACTTGTACTGGTCGGCGCGCGGCGTGAACTCGGCCGAGAAGCGCGCGTTCACCCATGGCATGGCGCTGCGGATCCACTCGTTGAAAATGCGGTGGCGCTCCGGTGGCGACATGGCCGACAGGCGTTCGAGCAGCGGATCGGCCGGCTCTTCGCCGGCCAGCTGTTCGACGCTCAGCTGGGTCTGGGCGCGCCGGAACAGCTTGAGCAGCAGGTTCGCGCGCAGCTTGTCGTCGTTCAGTTGCGGGAACAGGCGCGCCGAGCCGCCGAATTCGAGCAGCACCTCCTCGCTCCAGGCGTTGATGTCGCCGGTCAGCCTGACCGGTTCCGGCAGCACGTCGCTGGCCAGCTTGATGTAGGTGGCGTGTTCCTTGCGGGCCTCGGCGCGCAGCTGGCTGATGCGCTGGTCGACCGCGCCCAGCATCGCCTGCACGCAGCGCCGCCCTTCCTGGAACTCGCCGGCGATGCCGCTCCATAGCGGCTGGCCATTCTCGTCGAGCGACTGCGGATCGCCCAGCCATGCCGACATGCCGCGCATGACTTCGATGGCCTGCCCCGCCGCCACGGCCAGCAAATGAAAGCGCAGGTAGTCGGCGATGTCGCGCTTTAAGTGCGCCATCACTTCGCGCGCCTGCGCTTCCTTGCCGAACAGGCGGCCGGCGGCCTGGGCCAGATTGCCCAGCGACTCCTCCACCTGGCGCGTGCGCAGCGCGTCGCGGATGTCGCGGTAGCGCTTGCCGTTGCGCTCGGCATTGCCGAGATCGCGCTGCTGCAGGCGCGCCTTGATCTGCTCCAGCAGCGACAGCACGAATTCGAGCCCGCCCTGCTTGCGGTCGTCCAGCAGCGCATACAGCTGGTCGCGCGCCCTGCCCTTCAGGCGCATCATCAGTTCGCCGGTGTGGCGCTTGATGCGGTCTTCGCTGGTTTCGGCGGTGGCGCCGGCTTCGCGGATGGCGTCGCGCTCCAGATTGGGCAGCAGTTCGGCCACCTTCTCGCGCCACACGCCGATGTCGTAATTGGCCATGATGCGGTCGATCTCGATCTGCACCTTGCTTTCGACCCGTTCGAGCAGCGAGCGCTGGTCCTTGTCCATCAGCAGCTGGCCGGTCAGCGCGTATTCCTGGAACGGCGTCACGTCCACCGTGCCCTTTTTGAAGTCGGGAAACTCGTCGAACGGATGCTCGTTCATGGCCATCTGCTCGCGCATGAAGATGTCGCGCTCCTGGTCGCCGGCACGGCGCGCGGCGGCGCCGTCGGTGCCGGCCAGGCCGAAGAAGGCCTTGACCATCAGGCCGGCCAGTTCGTAGGCGCGGATATCGTCGCGCAGGCTTTGCTGGGTGTCGAGCACGGCCTGGCCGAAAGCCGAATACACCTTCGAGTAGGACAGGCGCATGTCGCCGAAGCGCTGCTCCGGCACGCGCGGGTTGAACGGCCCGAGTTTGTGCTGCTGCTGGTTCACCGCCACCGAACGCTTGCGGTTGGCGAAATCGGCCGAGGCGAAATCCTCGAACAGCGTGTCGGCCACCATCTGGTAGACGTCCTTGATGTCCTGCGTGGCCTTGTTGGCGAGGTTGGCGGTATCGACGAAATACACGTCGTCGAACGGCGCGCCGCGCCCGACCAGGCTGTCCGGCTCGGCCCAGCGCACCTGCGCGCTCATGTCGCGCATGGTCGTTTCCAGTTCCATCAGGGTGGCGTAGGCATTGGCCTCGGTGCGCTCCTTGTTGGCCTTGGCGTAGCCGGAGGGCAGGAACATCACCAGGTCGACCTGGTTGTCCGACACTTCCTGGCGCGCGATCGCTTTCGACATCCAGCCCAGGTCGATGGCCGCGCCGGCCCCGGTGCCGCCCGCGCAGGAGGCGATGACGACGATGCGGAACTTGGAGGTGTCGACCTGCAGGCCGAGGCGCTGGTAGGTCTCCTTGCGCTCGTTGCCGGCGTTACTGCTCAAGAAGTTCAGCGCGCCCTTGATGCGGCTGCGCAGCCTGGGGTATTTGTCGAACAGGTACAGGCGCGCCAGCGCGCGGATCTGGCCGGCGCCCTTGGACGGGTCGATGCCGAGCGAGCGCAGTTTCTTGGGCCGCAGCGGCATCCAGTTTTCGATCAGCGGAAAGCGCGCCAGGCTGTCTTCGGACTCGTGGTACTGCGGCAGGTCGAGCGGTTCGACCAGGCGTTCGTCGTCGGCCAGCTTGACCAGTTCGAACCACGGGTCGGTGCGCTGCGACTTGCCTTCGTCGATGACGGCGTTGCTGTCCAGGTCCAGGTGCAGGAAGCGTGCGACCGGAAATTGGGCGATCGATTCGACCCGGGTCGGATGCTGGCGGTTCCACACTTCCGACAGGATGCGGCGGCGGATGCGCAGCATGACTTCCATGCCGGTGCCGCCCGCTCCGATGAACAGGGTTGGTCTCAGATCGACTTTCAGTTCGGCTTTCCGTGCGCCGTTTTGCTCTACCATGATGTCACTTCCGGTTCGTTAGCGGCGGCCGATGAACAGCGCCGCAATCAATGCCACTACGCCGACCACGACCAGCGGCGCGGTGATGGCGAAGGTCAGGTATTTGCTGGCGTTGACGATCGCCAGCACCGCCGCCGCGCTCAGGAAGGACAGGCCGACGAACATCAGCCAGCCGGCGCTGCCGGCCGACGACGGCGCCACCCGCTTGACCACCAGTTGATGGACGTAGGCGTTACGCACGAAGAAGTACACGATCAGCAGGATCAGGAACACGGCGCCGCCGATGGCGATGTCGCGGGTGGACGTGTCGGTCGCGGGCGCGCCCTGCACCGGCGCCACTTCGACCGGGGCGCTGGCGGCCGGTCCGGTGGTCTTGGGCAGCGGATCCGGCGGTGCGCTGGCGGCGCCGGGCAGCTTGAAGCCCGGGTCGGTGGCCGGTGGCGGAGTGTTCTGCATCGAATTTCCTGTTCTTCCTGGGTTAGCGTCCAAGCCGAACCTGCGCACCTTCGCGCAGGTCGATCAGCTGGTGGCCGAATAGCGTGGTTTTCAGTTGCGCGACCTTGAGCCCGGCCTTGTCGTAAATCGGCTGGGTGGTGCCGGCGCGCGCATGCATGGTGCGCAGCTCGTCCTCGACCGTGACGAGCGCCTTGCGCGGACGGCCGTAGGCCATGGCCGCGGCGCCGGCAGCGCCCCGCAGGCCGCGGCCG
>CBFGOU010000144.1:0-9561 GCA_965650445.1 uncultured Oxalobacteraceae bacterium
CAAAGGCCGTGATGCCCTCATGGTAGACGAGCCGGTAGGAGACGGGGCCCGCCAGGGCGCAGCTGGCGGCCCCGGTCTGAACCGATCCCGGCACCGTGCAGCCCGGCCCCGGGAAGGCGCCGGTCACCGGCCTCAGGCCCAGGTTGGTGACCAGTTGCGGGCTCTTGTCGTGAAAGCGGATGGCGTAAAGCCCGTAGTCGGTCCCCTCGTGCCGGATGCCGATCCTGAGCCCGCCCTGGCCGGAGTTCACGGCCCTCTCGTCGGCGACGCGCGGCGCGTTGTCTTGCAGGAAGGGCCCTCCTTGGGCCACGGTCGGCAGGCCAAGCAGAATCTGTTCGCCGCCTTCCGGGAGGAAGTCGGCCTGGGAGAAATGGCTGCCCACCGCCGGCAGGCGGTTGGCCTCCCACCGGAGCTGGTAGTAGGCGGCCACGGCCACGTCGGGCGTCAGCTGCACCTGGCCGGACAGCATCGGCACCGGACGGAGGGCTTCCTTGAACTGGGTATTGGGGACCGACAACAGCTTGACGGCATCGATCGGCATCATGCCGCCGGCGATGGCGTTTCCGCCGAAGAACAGCGATTCGCCCCACACCTGCGCATGCCTGCCGGCCCGCACCGCGGCCGGCTTGTCGCCGAGGTTGAACTTGCTGAAGACGAAGGCGTCGAGCAGTTCCGCCTTGCGGCCATGGATGGCCCGCGTATCGTGCGTGAAGCTGTTGTAGGGCACGGACAGCGGGTTGGCCGTGCCATCGTCAGGATGATCGTTCCTGCGGTTGTAGACGTCGTCGTACCAGGCGGCGGCACTGAGCCGCAGGCCCATCTGCCTGTAGGTGAGGTCGAACTCGGAGAGCAGGTCGAGGCGATTGGAAATGAGCCCGCGGGTGAAGTTGAGGTCGCCGTCGTTCAGATTGGAATTGGCCGTCAGGACCGGCGAGCGGCCCTTCACGCGCGCGGCGGCGCTGTACTTGACGGTATTATCCCAACGCACGGTCAAGTCCGGATTGCTGGTTGCGATCTCGGATGCCCGGGCCACTGGCATTGCCCCCAGCGATACAAGGACAGCGGCGAGCGCCAGTGGGGCATGGTGTCGGCAAGAAAAACGTTCGGCCTTCCCGTCATCAGCGTTCGAGTTCATACGATGGCTCCTCTGTGGTGGGTTGATTTTTTTGACATGAGGCCCGGCGATTGGTTCTATGGCGGGCCAAACTTATCTTCTGGCGCGTGGTCAAATTTCCACTGAAGTAAAGGACGGCGTTTAATTGCGTAGCGATGCCGCCGCGGGCGAGGAGCACTTGAGAAAGTGAGTGCAGTTGGATGAACGTGGGCAACTATCAGATCCTCGAGCAGATCGGGATGACAGGCGGCGGCCCCCTTCACCTTGCCCGAGAGCTGCCTGCCGGCACCAGCGCGCTGCTCAAGCTTCCCGCACACGATAACGCCGCCGACGGCCTGCGGCGCGAATACGGCTTGCTGCAATCCCTGGATGCGCCCGAGATCCTCAAACCGCTGGCCCTGCTCGAGGAAGGACCGCACCTGGCCCTGGTCCTGGAAGCGTTCGCCGGCGAGGGGCTCGATGCCGTGCTGGCACGCCCGCCGCAGCTCGGCCTGCCGAAGGCGCTGGCCCTGGCCCTGCAGGCGGCCCGCGCCCTGGCGGCACTCCATGCGGCCGGCATCGTGCATGGCGATATCCAGCCTGCCAATTTTTTATTGGCACATGACCACGACGAGGTGCCGCTGGCCGACGTGCAGTTGAAACTGGCGGATCTGAGCCGGGCGACGGCCCGCGAGGACGCCGCCTCTGCCCGCACGGCGGCCGGCCGCGACTGGGCTTATGTCTCGCCCGAGCAGACCGGACGCATGAATCGCCCCGCCGATCACCGCACCGATTTCTATTCGCTGGGGGTCATGCTGTACCGCCTGTTGACCGGCCAGTTGCCATTTGAGGCAGACGATCCGCTGGAATGGGTGCATTGCCACCTTGCCCGCAAGCCGGTCCCGCCGCACGAACAGATCTCCACCGTTCCCGCGGCAGTGTCCGCCCTCGTGCTCAAGCTGTTGGCCAAGCTGCCGGAGGAGCGCTACCAGAGTGCCCATGGCCTGCTGGCCGACCTGGAGCAGTGCCTGGCCCAATGGCAGGCCGCGGGCGAGATAACGCCGTTCGCGCTGGGCCGGCGCGATGTGGCCGACCGTTTCCAGATCCCGCTCAAGCTGTACGGACGGGAACGGGAAAGAGCTGCGCTGCTGGCCGCGTTCGAAGCGGTGGCCACGACGGGCGCAGCAACGCTGGTGACCGTGGCCGGTTATTCGGGGGGCGGCAAATCGGCCCTGATCGAGACACTGCACCAACCGGTGGTGGCAAGGCGCGGCTACTTCCAGGCCGGCAAGTTCGACCAGTATCAGCGCGACATTCCCTATGCCACCCTGGCCCAGGCCTTCGACGGCCTGGTGCGCCATCTCCTGGGCGAAAGCGAGGCCGGCATCGCGCATTGGCGGCAGACCCTTCACGAAGCGCTGGCACCGAACGCCCAGCTCATGCTGCGCCTGATCCCCCGGCTCGAACTTGTCATCGGGCCGCAGCCGTCCGTGCCCGAGCTGCCGCCGCAGCAGGCGCAAGCCCGCTTCCAGCTTGTATTCCGGCATTTCATCGGCGTATTCGCCACCCAAGCGCACCCTTTGGTGCTGTTCCTCGACGACTTGCAATGGGGGGACGCGGGAACGCTGGCCCTGCTGGGCGATCTCGCCACCGATCCGGACGTGCGCTACCTGTTGCTGGTCGGCGCTTACCGCGACAACGAAGTCGACGGCAACCATCCGCTGATGCGTGGTCTGGAAACGATCCGCCAGGCGGGCGGCGCGACGCAGCACATCGCGCTCACCGCGCTGGCCCTCGGCGATGTCGCGCAACTGGCCGCCGACGCGCTGCATTGCCCGCCTGCCGAGGCCCGCCCGCTGGCGCAGCTGGTGTGGGACAAGACCGGCGGCAATCCCTTCTTTATCCGCCAGTTCCTGGCCGCCCTGGCCGAGGAAAAGCTGTTGCAGTTCGATGCCGACCAGGGCGCGTGGCGCTGGGACCTGCCGCGCATCCAGGCCAAGGGATTTACCGACAATATCGCCGACCTGATGGTGGGCAAGCTCGCCCGTCTGCCGCAGGAGACACAAGCGGCCCTGGCCCGCTTTGCCTGCCTGGGCAGCAGCGCCGACCTTGCCACGCTGAGCCTGATCCGCGGGGAAAGCGGCGCGGCCACCCAAGCGGCCCTGTGGGAAGCCTTGCGCGCGGGGTTCGTCCGGCGGTCGGGCGATACTTACACCTTCCTCCATGACCGCTTCCAGGAGGCGGCCTATTCGCTCATCCCCGAAGCCGAACGGCCGGCCGCCCATCTCAGTATCGGCCGCTTGCTGGCGGCGCGCACGCCTGCCGAGGACGTCGAGCGGAACATCTTCGACATCGTCAACCAGCTCAACCCCGGCAGCGCGCTGATCACCTCAATCGAGGAACGGGAAACAGTGGCCGAGCTGAACCTGATCGCCGGCCAGCGCGCCAAGCGATCGACGGCCTATGCCACGGCCCTGAAATTTCTGGCCGGCGGCGGCGCGCTGCTGACGCAAGAGCGCTGGCAGCGGCGCTACGACCTGGCCTTCGCGCTGGAGATCAATCGCGCCGAATGCGAATTCCAGACCGGCGCAACCGAGGCCGCCGACGATCGGCTGTCGGCGCTGGCGCGGCGGGCCGGCACGCTCACGGATCTGGCGGCCGTCGCCTGCCTGCGGATCGAGCTCTACATCACCCTGGACCTGACCGACCGCGCCGTCGATGTCAGTCTGGAGTACCTGCGGCAGGCGGGGATTGACTGGTCCGCCCATCCGGCAAAGGACGAGGTCGAGCAGGAAGTCCAGCGGTTCTGGCGGCAACTTGGCGAACAATCCATTGAAGACCTCATCGATTTGCCCTTGATGAGCGATCCAGCCAGGCGCGCCACCTTCGACGTGCTGATCGCCATTCTGCCGCCGGCCTCAATCACCGACGAAAAATTGTTTTGGCTGGCGATCGCCCGCATGGCCAACCTCAGCCTGGAATACGGTCACTGCGACAGTTCCAGCGCCGGCTATGTCTGGTTCGCCTGGATGCTCGAGGGGCGTTTCGGCGACTACCAAACCGCGTACCGCTTTGGCAAATTGGGCTACGACCTGATGGAAAAGCGCGGGCTGATGCGCTTCGAAGCCCGCCTCTGTCTCATTTTCGGACATTTCGTCACACCCTGGACCAGGCACGTTCGCACCAGCCGGCCCTTGCTGCGGCGCGGCATGGACGCGGCGAATAGAGATGGCGATCTCACCTTCGTGTCCTATTGCCAATTCAACCTGGTTACCAATCTTCTCGCCGCCGGTGATCCGCTTGCCGAGTGCGAGCGCGCGACCGACACCGCCCTCGCCTTCGCCACGAAGGTGCGCTTCGGATCGGTCGTCGACGTCATCACCGGGCAGCAGAGGCTCATCCGGACTCTGCGCGGCCTGACGTCGGATTTGTCGTCCTTCAACGATGAGCAATTCGACGAAGCGCAGTTCGAACAGCATTTGGAGGCGGATCCGCGCTTGGCGCTGGCCGCCTGCCTGTATTGGATCCGCAAGTTGCAAGCCCGTGTCCTGGCCGGCGATTATGCCTCTGCCATGCAGGCGGCGGCCAAGGCCGAAGCGCTTCTGTGGACGTCGCACTCCTACTTCGAGCATGCCGAATACCATTTTTATGGCGCGCTGGCGCGGGCGGCCTTATACGATGCGGCGTGCGCCGCTGCGCGCGCCCAGATACTGAGTGCCTTGCAAGTCCATTACGACCAGCTTGCGACATGGGCCGAGAGCGGGCCCGACAACTTTGAGATTCGGCGCGCGCTGGTCGCCGCCGAGCTCGCCCGCATCGAAGGGCGCGAACTCGATGCCCAGCGCCTGTACGAGCGGGCCATCGCTGCGGCGCGCGACAATGGCTTCGTGCACAATGAAGCCATCGTCTGCGAGTGCGCCGCCCGCTTCTATCTGGCACGCGGACTCGCCCTTCCCGCCCAGGCCTACCTGGAACAGGCGCGCGCCTGCTACGCCCGCTGGGGCGCCGACGGCAAGGTGCGGCAGCTCGAAGAGCAGTACCCGCAGCTGCCCGCGCGCAGCACCGACGCGCCCGCGGGCCCGCTCGAAGGCGAGGCCCGGCTCGATCTGCTGTCGGTGGCCAAGGCATCGCAAGCCATTTCCGGCCAGATCGTGATCGACGAGCTGATCGATACGCTCCTGCGCCTCGTGCTCGAAAGCGCGGGCGCGCAGAACGGCTGCCTGCTGCTGGCGCAGGGCGAGGAGCTGGTGCTGGCGGCGGAGGCCACGGTCGCGCAGCAGACGGTGCAGGTGCGCCGGCCTGCCGCGCCCGTGCTCTCGCCAACCCACCTGCCCCTGACCCTGCTCCAGTACGTCCGGCGCACCGGCGAGCCGGTGCTGCTGATGGAGGCGTCGGCCCAGCACCCGTTCGCCGCCGACCCGTACTTCGCGCACCAGCCGCCCCAGTCCGTGCTGTGCCTGCCGGTGCTGCGCCAGGCGGTTCTGGTCGGCCTGCTGTACCTGGAAAACAATCTGGCTACCCATGCCTTCCCCCCGGAACGGGTCCAGGTGCTGGAACTGCTGGCGTCCCAGGCCGCCATCTCGCTCGACAACGCGCGCCTCTATGCCGATGTGCGCGACAGCCATGCCCGCATCCAGCGTTTAATCGAGGGCAACCTCATCGGCATCTTCTTCTGGAATTTGCAAGGCAACATCCGTGAGGCCAACGAGGCGTTTCTCGAGATGCTCGGCTATTCGCGGCAAGACCTGTTGGCCGGCGCAGTGAACTGGGAATGCATAACCTCGCCGGAGTACCAGGCGCTCGATGCGCGCAAAGCCGTGGAAGTGCGCACCACCAGGAAGTGCACCCCGTATGAGAAGGAGTTCCTGCGCAAGGACGGCAGCCGCATTCCGGTGCTGATCGGCGCCGTCCTCTTCGACGACTCGCCGGACCAGGGCGTGGCCTTCGTGCTGGATCTTTCCGAGCGCAAGCAGGCTGAAGCGGAGCGGCAAGCGCGCCAGGCGGCGGAAGCGGCCAACCGCGCCAAGAGCGTGTTTCTGGCCAACATGAGCCATGAATTGCGCACGCCGCTCAACAGCATCCTCGGCTATGCCCAGATCCTGGAGCGCGACCCGTCGCTGGACGAATCGCATGGCGCGAAGGCGAAAGTCATCCGCAAGAGCGGCGAGCATCTGCTCACCCTCATCAACGATATCCTGGACCTGGCCAAGATCGAGGCCGGCAAGCTGGAACTTTATCCGGAAGAGCTCCATGTCCAGAGCTACGTGCACGACATTATCGACATCGCCAGCGTGAAGGCGGCGCAAAAAGGACTGGAGCTGGCGTGCGAGCTGGCACCAGGCGTGCCGCCAGGGATCCGGGCCGACGCCAAGCGCTTGCGCCAGGTCTTGCTGAACCTGTTGTCCAATGCCGTCAAGTTCACCGACCTGGGACAGGTGGCGCTGCGGGTGCGCTTTGCGCCTCCCGACCAGTGGCGCTTCGAGGTGGCCGATACCGGCGTCGGCATTGCCCCCGCACAGCTGGAGACCTTCTTCGAGCCGTTCGAGCAGGCCGGCGACAGGCAGCACCGCGCCGGCGGCACCGGCCTGGGCCTGGCCATCAGCCGCCAGTACGCGCGCATGATGGGAGGCGACATCAGCGTCGAGAGCCGGCCCGGCCAGGGCAGCACCTTCCACCTTGAGATTCGCGCGCAAGCGGTGGAGAGTACCAGCGGAGCACCGCTGGAGGCGGCAGCTGCTGCGGTGGCGAACGTCACCGGCTATGCCGGGCCGCGCAGGAAAATCCTGGTGGTGGACGATATCGCCGAGAACCGGGCCGTGACGATCGATCTGCTGACGCCGCTCGGCTTCGTGGTGAGCGAGGCGGCCAACGGCCGCGAAGGGCTGGACGCGGCACGGCGCCTGCGGCCGGACCTGATCCTGATGGACATCGCCATGCCGCAGATGGACGGCATGGCCGCCACCCGCCTGTTGCGCCAAACGGATTACTGCCGGGAGGTGCCGGTCATCGCGGTGACGGCCAGCGTATCGGCCAGCGACAGCGAACAATGCCTGGCCGCCGGGATGAATGCCTTTCTTTCCAAACCGATCAATGCGGACAAGCTGCTGGAGCTGATGGCACGCCTGCTGCGGCTGGAATGGACCTTTGGCGCTGCCCACGCGCCAGAGGAAGCAGGCACCATGGTGGCGCCGCCTGCGGAAGAAATGGAGGTGCTGTACCTCCTGGCCAGGCTGGGCAATATGCGCGAGATCATGGCGCAGGCCGACCAGGTGGCCAGGCTGGACGAACGCTATCGCCCGTTTGCCGACCGCTTGATGGCGCTGGCGGCAAGCTACCAGTCCAAGGCTGTGTTGCACCTGGTGGAAGCACATCGGCAAGCCAGCCTTGTGGAGCACGCGCCCCGGTAGCCATAGAGGGAGGGACGGCCGGAATTCGTGTTTTTGTGCCGAAGTTAGGCTAACTTGATGAAATGAAATAGGAATCCAGAATTTTCGCTCGCATTGTAAGAGGGCATGCCGGGATAAAGCCAGAAATAGCACATAAGCGAAAAAGTAACTAAGCCACCATTTCTTATTACTTTTATCGCGCACCCCTGGTCTACCCTGTCCGCTGGCTCAGCCGCCACAAAAGCTGCTGCGACTTTGTCTTCAGCGCTTCAGTGCGAATGCGACACGCTTTTATCGTGTGCTAGCTCGGCCGGGCCAAAGCCGTGTACATCGCTTTCCTGTTCGCACGGCGTCTTCTCTAACTGAACAGTGCTGTGGTGGATTTCGAATTTTCCGGTAAGCATCGAGCGTATCGCGCCAAGCAGCGTGGTGGCCCAGCACCCGCAGCGCGATCACCAGGCCGCTCTTCCGTGAACGAGCCCTCCCAAAGCCTCACCGAAGCATAAGCCTCCATCCGCCTCCCATCAGATCGTGCCCGGTAGGGCCGTTCAGGTTCGTTCGATGCCTTCGAAGGTGCGCAGGACTTCGGCAGCATGGGCCGTGGGGTCGTATGGTGGGTTACCGATGCCCCTGGAAGTGGGCTCCATCGTCACGGCCTTCCAGAGCCGGTCGTGATTGCCTGCGGCGAAATCTAGAAGGATGTTTCGGACGACTTTATCTCGGCTGGCTTGCTCGCCGCTGCATCCTGGACATTGTTTCCCGACGATGCCGTACATCTCGGTGCCGTGTATCGCGTGGGCACCTTCGACAGGGCCGATGGTGAGCAAGTGGGCGTTTCCGCCTGCGGCAGCGTGGGCGAGCGCACCACGAGCGGCTGGTAGGGTAAAGGAATAGTCCGTATATAGTGCTCCACGAACCTCTGCCGGAGTGCGTCCACCGACGTCATATGCGGCAACGACGCCCCGCGCACGACTTCGTGGGATGCGGCCTTTCAAGGCGAACACATCGACAATATTATTGATGCTGCCCGGGTCGAACGCTGGGTCGTTGATGACATACCAATCAACTTCGTTGGTGGTGCTGCTGAACATGATGTCGATGTCAGATCTCCTCCCTGCCTCCAGTATACGCAGGGGGTGGTCTGTAAGAACGGCACCAGGCTGCGCGTGATCATCGACGATGCTGATTGTGGTGCAATCAATGCCGTGCCTTTGTCCGAACTCACGCGGACTGACCCTGATGAGGGTCTCGGCGAGAAGCTTCGCATCCAAAGTGAGTAGTTGTTCGGGATCGTCCGCGATACCGAGCTCGGTGAGGAACGTGATCGCGAGCTCTTCTGCCCACCAGGCAGGCACAATGCGCGACGCACCGCCGGAGAACGCCGCAACCCGGTTGTAAAGGCCGTCCGCCGCCGGGGCTGCTAGGAGTGCGGTCGCCGAGTATGCTCCAGCGCTATGTCCAGCGACGGTGACGTTCTGCGGGTCACCACCGAAGCGCGAGATGTTCTCCCGCACCCACTTGAGTGCGGTGATGATGTCCTGTAAGCCAAGGTTGGTGGCGTCTGCTAATACGCCCCCGTACTGTGAGAGCGAGAGCCACCCGAACGGGCCTAGCCTATAGTTCAGGGACACTCCGATCGCGCGACCGGTCGCGGCCAAACCCGAGGCGTTTGAGGTGATCTGGGTGTTGGCGCCGAGCTCGAAGCCTCCCCCGAAGATGTAGACGATGACGGGAAGTGGTTCGTCGCCGACGTCCTCCGGTGCCCAGACGTTGAGGTTCAGGCAGTCCTCGCTCAAACCGTTGTCGGCTTCCAGCCAGCTTGTGTCGCCAGCCTGAATCGGCGCGGGTCCCTTCTGGTCGTAGGGCCGGTCTTGATCGAACGGCAGCAAGGTCGGCCGGCGGAAACGTTGCGCAGTAGCGTATGGGATGCCTAGCCAGGCTCGCGTCGGGTGGGCAGGGGTATTGGTATTGGAGTCAATCATGTGGTCGAGCCTCTGTAAGTAGAGATTTGGGTGATTCGTCATTGGAAAACGAGGACAACAGAAAAACATAATAGGCTTGATGGTCCTTCGAGTGCATTTC